>DASSNI010000001.1:0-2744 GCA_035701385.1 Candidatus Limnocylindria bacterium
CGTGGCCGAGCTCATGTCGCGCGACCAGAAGGACGAGCTCGAGCGCTAGGACTGGTCGATATGGGTGCGCGTTGTCTGCGCTAGACTGACCGCGTCGGTCGGGGCGTGGCGCAGTCTGGCAGCGCACTTGGCTGGGGGCCAAGGGGTCGGAGGTTCGAATCCTCTCGCCCCGACCACTCACCCGCGACCCTCGAGGTAGGCGAGGACTGCCAGCACGCGCCGGTTGTCATTGGGGTCCGCGCCGAGGCCGAGCTTCGAGAAGATCGTCGCCACCTGGGCCTCGACCGTCTTCACGGCGATCGCCAGGCGGTCCGCGATCGAGCGGTTGGACCTACCTTCGGCAATCAGGGCCAGCACCTCGCGCTCGCGTGCCGTCAGCACCACCAGCCGCTCCTGTGTCGTCCGGCTGCGCACCACCTCGTCGATGACGGCGGGATCCACGGCCGATCCTCCGGCTGCGACGCGTCGGGCAGCATCCAGCAGCTCGGCCGCATCGGCGACACGATCCTTGAGCAGGTAGCCCACGCCGCCGGCCCCATCGGCCAGCAGGGTCATGGCGTACGACGGCTCCAGGAACTGCGACAGCATGAGCACACCGATGCGACCGCCGTACGTGTCGCGGATGCGAACCGCCGCATGCAGCCCGGCGGTGTCGGACGGCGGCATGCGGATGTCGACCACCGCCAGGTCGGGCAGCAGCTCGTCGACCAGCGTCAGGAGCTCCTCTGCGGTTCGTGCCTGGCCGACGACCTCCTCGCCACCGGCGCCCAGGATGCGAACCACGCCCTCGCGGATGACGGCCGAGTCATCGGCGACGATCACTCGCACGGCAGCCAGACCTCGAGCGTGGTGCCGGCGCCAGGCGGACTCGACAGCGCGAAGCGGCCGTTCAGCGCGCGCACCCGGTCGCGCAGGCCGGTGATGCCCGATCCGGCGCGCGCATCGGCTCCACCGACCCCGTCATCCCGCACTTCCACGGCCAGCCCGCCATCGCGGCGCTCCAGGGCCACCGCCGCGCGCGTCGCGTGCGCGCTGCGAGCCACGTTGGTCAGCCCCTCGGCGACGACGTAGTAAGCCGTCACCTCGGTGGCGATCGGCAGCCGGCCATCCAGGACGATGCGCAGGTCGACCGGCACGGCCGAGCGGCGAGCCAGGGTCGCCAGTGCCGGCTCGAGACCCGCCTCGGTGAGTACGGCCGGGTGGATGCCGCGCGCCAGCTCGCGTAGCTCATTGGTGGCGTCGCGCAGCTCGGCAGCCGCATCGTCCAGGCGCCGGGCAAGCTGCGGGTCCACGTCAGGTGACTGACGGGCCTCCTCCAGCCGCATGGCGATGCCGGTGAGGTGCTGCTGCGCCCCGTCATGCAGGGCGCGCTCGATACGCTGCCGCTCCGCGTCCCCCGCGGCCACGATGCGCGCCCGCGATGCGCGCAGCTCCGCCAACTGGTCTGACAGAAGGCCGGCCAGCTCCGCGTTCTCGATGTACGCGGCGAGCGCGGCGTCCACCTCCTGCGGCGCGTCGCCCTGTGCCAGCCGCGACGAGATCGCCGACAGCGGGCCGCCGGCGGAGCGCAGGCGAAGGGCTCCGAGCAGGAAGGCGAGTGGAACGGCCGCTCGGCCGGCGGGCACGAGCCAGCCGGCCAGCGCTTCGAGGCCCTCGGGAACCACGAGGAGCGACGAGCCGAAGGCGGTGGACCAGGTGGAGTCGAGTGCCTCCACCGCGGCGAAGGCCATGGCGATCACCGATCCGGTCATCACCGGGGCGACAACCGCACGCGTCAGCGATTCGCTGGCCAGCAGCCGCCGAATGGCAAGCGCCGCAACCAGCAGCACGCAGGCCAGCACGACGGCGCTGCTGACCACCTCGACCGCCTCGAAGGCAGCGCGGCTCTCCAGGATGGCGAACGGGTTGCTGGGGCCGTCCGGGAAGAATTCCGGGTACGTGCGCGGCGGGTCCGACAGCAGCAGCCTGCCGGCGCTGCGCACCAGGAACGCGCCCAGCAGCGTGAGCCACACGACCTGCGCGATTCCCCTCAGCCGGTCGGCAGGGAAGGTGAGCGCCAGCAGCGCCAGCGCCACGTCGTAGTAGCCCTCGAAGGCAAAGCCGATGGCCCAGATCGGCTCGATGCCCGTCGGCCCATAGCTGCCGAGCGTCCACAGCGCGGCCGACAGGACGAGCACCGGACCGGTGTGGGAGGTGGGACGTCGCCGCCAGGCCACGGCGCCCGCCACGAGGAAGAGCAGCGCGAAAGCCGTCTCCAGGATGAGGAACTCGAGCGGCGCACCGGCCGCGATGTGGACGTAGTGGGCCACCAGCACGAAGAGTCCGACGGCCAGGATGGCGGGCCACGCGGCGAAGGTCGCGAGCGCACGGGGCGGCGACATGGCCGGCATCGTGGCACAGGGCCTCGTCACTGCCTACCGGGAAATCCCTATCGATTCCGAGGGTCGGCCCCGATGCGCGGGTCAACGGTCCGGCAGGACCATCGGGCCGATGTGCCACAGTGGAGATGGATCAATGGCACGACCGCCAATCGGCACGACCTGGCAGTGGCTGCCGATCGTCACCGCGCTGCTGCTGACCGCGTGCTCGTCCCCGCAGACCCCGGCTTCGTCAACTCCATCGGCGCTGACCGCGGGGACGGAGGAGCCGAGCCCGACCTCCACGCCATCCGCGGATCCGGGCGCGGATCGGCTGGTTGCGACCGTGAGCATCGGCGGTGGGCCGGACATGCCGACGCAGGCGTT
>DASSNI010000002.1:0-4881 GCA_035701385.1 Candidatus Limnocylindria bacterium
GATGGGGATGGTCACGATGCGCAGGATCGGCTTCAGGTAGGTGTTGATCAGGCTGAAGATCACCGCCACCAGCAGGAACTTCCACAGCTCGTTTCCGTCCCAGTCGAGCCCGGGCACGATCCAAACGGCCACCCACAGGGCGGCGGCGTTGACCAGGATCTGCAGGACCTTGTCCATCAGCACGTAGCGTAGTCGAATCGCGCCCGCTCAGGCAGGCTTGCTCAGGCAGGCAGCAAGCGGCCGCGCACCCATGCGCCGCGGACCATGTCCGGGTGGGGCCGGTACATGAGCCGGCTCATCGTCTCCTCCGGGCTGGCATGCACCCCCGGCTCCCGCCCCAGCGGCAGGGTCAGCGATGGATCCACCAGGATCAGGTCCGCCTCCTTTCCCTCCTCCACGGAGCCGATGCTGGCGTCCAGCCCCAGCGCCCGGGCGCCCCCCAGCGTCGCCAGGCGCAGCCATTCGAGCGGCGGGATGGCCGGATGCGGCGCCATGCCCAGGGAGTGCAGGCCGTTCTGCGTGTAGGCGCCCGCGCGCATCACGCCGAACAGCGAGACGTCCGGCCCCGCGGCCACGTCAGATCCCAGGCCGATGATCAGGCCTGCGGCCTGGTACGTGGCCAGGGGCATCGCCCCGCTGGCGAGGAACAGGTTCGAGGCAGGGCAGTGGGCGATGGCCGCGCCGCTCTGGGCCAGCCGCCCGATCTCGCGATCACCCAGGTGGATGGCGTGCGCGAGCACGCTGCCCGGTCGCAGCGCACCGGCGCGGTCGTAGACGTCGGTGTAATCGCGCGCCTCCGGGAAGAGGCGTGCCACCTCCGCCAGCTCGTTGCGGTCCTCGGACAGGTGCGACTGCCAGTACGCGCCCGCCTCGCGTGCCGCGTCCACAGAGGCGGCCAGCATCTCCGCCGAGCAGCTGACCGCGAAGCGCGGGGTGTAGGCGTACGCCAGGCGCCCGTCATCGCGGCCGTGCCAACGCTGGCACAGCTCACGCGACTGGGCGAGCGACAGCTCCAGGATCTCGTGCGCCTCGTGGCTGGCGTCGTACGTCAGCCGATCCATCATCACCTTGCCCAGGATGGCCCGGATGCCGTGCGCCTCCGCTGCCCGGAAGCAGGCGTCCATGCTGTCCGGCCAGATCGCCCCGTAGGCCAGGATCGTGGTGGTCCCCGCGCGGGCGAAGGCGCGGAACGCGGCCGGCGCCAGACGCTCGGCAGCAGGCTCGTCGAACTCACGCTCCAGCGGGAAGATATAGCGCTCCAGCCAGGCGAGCAGGTGCATCCCCGCCCCCACGCCGGCATTCGGCAGCTGCGGCAGGTGGGCGTGCAGGTCGATGAGGCCGGGCATCACCACCATCGGCCGCACGTCGACCAGCGGCGGGCCTTCCGGCGAGGCTGCGGCACCCTGCACCAGGCGGCTGAGCCGCCCGCGCTCGTCGACCTCCAGCACGACGTCGTGGTCGTGGCGGTGGCCACCCGCCGCCAGCGGTGTGATCAGCTGGGCGCGCAGTCGGAACGGCGGCGCGACGGGAAGGGCAGGGGCGGGCGCGACTTCGGTCACGCGGCGGATGTTAGTTGGGGCGGCGCCGCAGCCACACGGCGATGGCGATCGTCACCGCGCCGACCAGCGTGGCCACCACGTTCGGAACGGCCAGGAACGGATTGGGCAGCAGCACCGCGTAGGCAATCCACAGGATGAAGCCGATCTCGATGACCAGCAGGTAGCCGATCGACAGGTCGGCGGAAGAGCGGGTCTGCAGCATGCGGCGGATCTGCAGCACGGGCGAGATGGCCATCAGGATGCCGTAGGCGGCCGCGATGGGGCCGAGCGCATCGGCCATGGAAGACCTCCAGGGACGTCGGCGCTCGGACACTCGGAGCCGCGTTCGCTGGCGAGCCAGGAGGAGCGCAAGCGCGGCCAGCGCCATGCTACACGCTGCGGCGGGCGCGCCACTCGTCGGCCAGGATGGCATACACCAGCTCATCGGCCCATTCGCCCTTCTCGAAGGCGTTCCGCACGAAGTGCGCTTCGCGCCGCATGCCGATGCGCTCCATCACGCGATACGAGGCGGCATTACGGGCGTCGCAGTCGGCGGTGATGCGGTGCAGGCCGACCTCCTCGAAGCCGATGCGCAGCAGCTCGGCGGCAGCCTCGGACGCGTAACCCTTCCCCTGGAACCGCGGGTCGACCACGAATCCCATGCTTCCCGTCAGCCGATCCCCCGGCGTCGACCACAGGCTGAAGTCGCCGATCACCTCGCCGCTTTCCGGCAGGACCGCGGCGAAGCGCAGGTTCTGCGACTCGTCGTCGATGGAGGTCATGGTCGCCACCCGCGCCAGCCGCTCCGCGGCCTGGGCTCGCGTCAGCGGCGGATACGGGACATAGCGCACCACCTCCGGATCGCCGTGCATGGCAAGGAAGGCGTCCAGGTCGTCCAGGGTGAAGTGGCGCAGCAGGAGCCGCGCGGTGCGGTATGCCGGCGTGGGGCGCGGCAGCGATCGCGGTCGCTGGCGCACCGGGTCAGCCAAGTGCGTCGAGCGCGCGCCGCGCCTGGGCGACGTGGAAGCGGTCGTGGCCGGCGATCAGTGTGAAGGTCAGCGCATAGCTCTCCGGGCCACGCTCGCGATGGATGCCGAACCGCTCGCGTTCCCGCTGGGGGGTGCGCGCCCACAGCGCCAGGTTCGCGCGGCGCAACGGCTCGAAGAGGGCCAGCAGCACATCCGCCGACTCGACCGGCGCGTGGAGCCTCTCGACCCACAGGTCCTGGTCATATCCGATGAGCTCGGGCCGCTCGTGGGCGACGATCCAGCGGTAGCGGCCGGATGCCACCACCTCGGCATCGAGCATGTGGGCGATGCACTCCAGCGCCGACCACTCGCCGTCGCGCGGCCGCTGGCCCATCCGCTCCCCTGCTTCAGCCACCAGCTGGCGAATGAGCTGCGGGGTGGCGGCCTGCACCTCCGCGGGGTGATCGGCTCCGACGAGGCCGACCAGCATGTCCTGGTAGGCCTTCGGCTCCTGGACGGGATCCGGGCTGGCGGCGTCGTCGTGCATCGGCGAAGGCTAGCGCTCAGAACGTGCCGTCGTTCCACGATCCCCACGGTCCGCCGGCCAGCCACAGCCGGATGCCGTAGGGAACTGCGTCGATGTACTCGGCGCGAACCTCGGGCGGCATGTCCAGCGCGTACGCCCGCCAGGCCATGGCCCGGCCGATGGTGCCCGTCCGCCTGGCAAGCTCGAGTGCCTCGGCCAGCTCGGCGGCGGACCAGCGCGATCCCCACGGCTCGAGGTAGGCGCTGAGCAGCCGCCGGACCTCCGGGCCGCCCGGCTGCCACTTCCTGGCGTAGCACAGCGCGCGTAGCGTGACGGCCAGGGTGTGGAAAGGATGCGAAATGCAGGCGTCGCCCCAGTCGAACACGACGTAGCCGTCGCCCCGCGTGAAGGCGTTTCCATCGTGCAGGTCGTCGTGCTGGACCGTGTGCGGGATGCCGATCTCCGCAAGCCGGCGGCAATCGGCGTCGAAGTCTGCGAGCCGTGTCCCTGCCTCCCGCTGGTCTTCGGCACTCAGGCCATCGGGCTCCTGGCCGAGCATCAGACTCTCCGGCTCGTCCAGCGTCGCACGCAGGGCATCGCGCAGGACGTCCGGCTCCCGATTCGGCACGCCAAGGGCCAGGAGCTCGTCGCGGTGCCGCGCAACGGCCATCTGCAGCTCGGCGTAGCGCGGCAAGAGCCGTTCCCAATGGGCCTCCGGCGCGCGATCGGTCGCCTCACGCAGTCGCGTGCCGGCGTCATGCGAGAGCATCCAGCCGCGTCCGCTGTCGACTTCGAGCACCTCCACGGTGAGCTCCGGCCATTGCTCCGCCAGCCACGGCGTCAGGCGCACCTCGAACGCTCCCTGCGGCTGCATCGCCTTCAACCAGGTGGTGCCGCCATCGGTCGGGATGCGGAGCGCCGTCGACCACCACACCGCGTGCGGCTGGTCGATGGGCCCCGTCACCGTGAGCCCCTTGCGCGCCAGCGCCTCGACCGCCCATGCCTGCGCATCGGTCAGCCAATCAGGTTGCAGCCAGCGGATGTCGGATTCGACCATCGGACGCTCGTAGGGGACAGCGCATTGTGCGGGAGGCCGGAGGTACCGCGGGCAGGCCCGCAGCGGAATAGGCAGGAACCTTGCGTTTGAGCGGCTGCACAACCCACACGCCGGAGTCCCCGCCCCATGTCCCGCCTCTCCATCCTCTCCACGGTCGTTCTGCTCGCTGGCACCCTGCTGGTGGCCTGCGAACCGGGCGAGTCCCCTTCCGCGCCCTCCGCGGTCGGAAGCCAGCCAGCCAGCCCCGGCGCCGGCGGAGGTAGCGGCCCGACCATGACCGACGATGCACTGGGGGTCGAGACCGCCATCGAGGGGCTCACCGAGCCGACCGCGGTCGCTTTCATCGGCAAGGACGAGTTCTTCGTGACCGAGAAGAGCACCGGCCTGGTGCAGCACGTCAAGGACGGTGAGCTGACAGATCCGGCCATCGACCTGGCGGTGAACTACTTCGACGAGCGCGGCCTGCTGGGTATCGCCGTGCACCCGGACTTCGGCGAGAACGGGTACGTGTACCTGTACTGGACGGCGAGCGGCGAGGGCGACGGTGACGACGGCATGCTCGGACCCGACACGGACGAGGAGCGTGCGCTTCCGGACCTGGCAAACCGCGTCGACCGGTTCACGTGGGACGGCGGCGCGCTGACCTGGGACAAGAATCTCCTCCAGCTGCGCAGCAACACGCTCGACACCGATACCAGCGGCCGAGTTCGCGGCAACCATGACGCCGGCCCGATCGTGTTTGGCCAGGACGGGAAGCTCTACACCGTAATCGGCGACCAGAACCTGCGCGGC
>DASSNI010000003.1:0-3421 GCA_035701385.1 Candidatus Limnocylindria bacterium
GCGCGGCGGCGACCCGGGCTCGCCGAGCGCCACGCTCCCGCTGGTCGGCGGCAATAGGCCGGCGATCAGGCGCAACGAGGTGCTCTTGCCGCACCCGTTCGGGCCGATGATCGCGGTGAAGCTCCCCGGCTCCACGTCCAGGTCGAGGTCGCGCAGCGCCTCCACGCGCCGGGCGCCGGCGAAGCTGACACCCACGCCGGCGAGGCGCACGGCGAGGCCGCGGCTCTCGCCGTGCGTCGGATCGGTGCTGCCTGAGCTCCTCGTCACGCGTGCTCCCATGCTTGGCATCGCACGGGGCATCGCCGTGGGCGCATGGCGTAGGGGCATCGGACGTGGCGGACGCTGCGCGAATGCGCAGCCATCGGTCAAGCCTGACGCGCCCTCACACGAAGAGCGCCTCGGTCGCCTTCTCCCATCCGGACTGTACCGTCGGCCCTGTCTGCCGCAGCTGGCTGCGGGTCAGGTCGGCCCCATCGGCTTGTGGACCGATGGGGTTCGCGGGCTGGCTCTTGCGCGCCGCTAGCGCGGGCTGAGAGCCGACCGCCGGTGGGGAATCACACCCCGCCCCGAAGGCGATGAATCTCGTTCAGTTGCCGGTAGGGTGCCATGCCGGCGCCTGCTCGGTCAAACGGGGCCTGCACCGCCCGCTCCTGGCGGCAAGTTGTCCCTGATTCGGGCCGCAAGGTCTGACCCTTCAAGAAAGGGCCGCCCCCGCGACGCGGCCGGCGGGATCTACTCCGGCTTCGCCTCGCGCGCGGCGACCGGAGCGCTGGGTCCGCGCGAGGCACGCAGCCATCGGTAGACGATGTACGCCCCGGCCACGATGACCAGCGCGTAGATCACGTACTCGTACGGCCGCACCGCCTCGTAGAGGTGCTTGTAGTTCTCGCCCAGCAGCACGCCGCCGAGCAGCAGCGCGGCGTTCCACGGCAGCGAGCCCAGGGCGCTGAAGAGCACGAAGCGGCCGATGGGCATGCGCGCCACGCCCGCGGGGTAGTTGATCAGCGCCCGCACCAGCGGAACGAGGCGGCCGAGGAAGACGGCCCAGTCGCCGTAGCGTGCGAACCAGGCATCGGCCCGATCGAGGTCCTCCGGTTTGATGTGGACGTAGCGGCCGTATCGGTCCAGGAGGGGTCGTCCGCCCCAGGCGCCGATCAGGTAGCCGGCAAGCGACCCCGCGACCGCCCCGAGCGTGGCGACCAGAAGCGCCACCAGGAAGTTCCAGGGAGCGCCGGTCAACGGCTCGAGGACCGATGCATCGGCGCCGGACTGGGCGATCTTCCAGCCCGCCATGGGCACGATCACCTCGGACGGGACGATGGGGATGAACGTCTCGAGCGCAATGGCGATCGCCACGCCGACGTAGCCGACGGCGTCGTAGAGCTGCAGGAAGAACGGGACGAGATGCTGGTCGATCAGGTCGAGCATGGGCTCAGGCTTCGGTCACGCCAGCCTGGTCCGACGTGCCGGCCGCCGCGATCGCCGCCGGCGCGGGTGCGCCGATGCCCGACGGACGTGGCGCCGTCGCGCTGGGACGCAGCGGCACGGCCACGCGTCGCCGCGTGCCGGCCTCCTCGGGCGGCAGCGCGGCCTCGCGAGCGCGAACGCGCTCGTCGACGCGCAGCACGTGCACCGCCACGATGACCGACACCAGCGCCGCCCCGGCGATCCAGCCGCCCAGCAGATCCATCGGGAAGTGGGCGAGCAGGTAGAGGCGCGTCAGGCTGATGGCGCCGATGAGCACCAGCGCGACGCCGTAGGCGCGCATCCCCTGCAGCCGATTCGGGGCCAGGCGCGCCACGCAGAACGCGGCGAGCCCGTAGAAGACGGTGGCACGCAGGGCGTGGCCGGCCGGGAAGTCGGCGATGTCGTCGAGGCCCGTGCCGCCGACGTTGAGAATCGCGCCGAGCAGCTGCCCCAGGCTGATGACGTGGTCGGAGGTGAAGTACTTGAGCGCCCACTCCATCGGGAAGGCGAGCGTGCCAAAGGCCAGCAGGATCGCCAGGTCGTTGCGCCCCTTGGAGATGGCCAGCAGGCCGAGCGCCGCGAAGCCGAGCGCCACGAACCAGCCGGAGCCGAGCGCGCTGATCCCGAGCAGCAGCGCATCCAGCGGTGGGAGGTTGGCCGCGACCCAGGCGTGCAGTTGCGGCATGACCGCCGACATCAGCCACTCTTCGGGCTGGGTGTAGACCGTGGTGCGCTTGAGCGTCACCAACCAGAAAAGGGTCGGGAGGGCGATCAGCGCCATGAGGAAGGCGGCGGCGGGGCTGGGAACCGCACCCCCCAGCCGATCCTTTGCGTCGGCGCTCATGCGCAGGCGGCTCGTGGGATCCGGGAGTCGTCGCACGTTCATAGTATAGGGAGGCTTCGGGGACGCTCGCCCCCGGACCAACGTCCTCCGCTGCGGTACCGGTCGGCAGTCTGCACGAAAGGAACCAGCCACGACCCAGACCGAATCGTTCGCCGCGACACTGGGGCTCACCGGCCACGACCTCACGGTCAGCGACGTCGTGGAGGTCGCGCGGGAGCATCGGCGCGTCGAGATCGGCGACGAGGCTCGCGCTCGGATGCGCGCCTCGCGTGCAGTGGTCGAGCGGCTGGTCGCCGATGGCGCGACGGTCTACGGCGTCACGACCGGCTTCGGCGACCTGGCCAACGTGCGCATCGAGCCGGCTCAGACCGCCGAGCTGCAGCGCAACCTGGTCAGATCGCATGCCGCCGGGGTAGGTGAGCCGCTCCCCGTCGAGGTGGTGCGGGCCATGCTGCTGCTGCGTGCCAATACGCTGGCCATCGGCCTGTCCGGCGTCCGGCCCGAGCTGCCCGAGCTGCTGTGCGCGATGCTGAACGCCGGGGTGCACCCGATCATCCCGTCGCGCGGCAGCGTGGGCGCGAGCGGGGATCTGGCCCCCCTCGCCCACCTCGCACTGGTGGTCATCGGCGAGGGAGAGGCGATCATCAATGGCGGCGCCATCCCCGGTGCACGCGCGCTGGCCACGGCCGGCCTGGGCCCGATGGAGCTGCGGGCCAAGGAGGGCCTGGCGCTGCTGAACGGCACGCAGCTCATGGCCGGGATTGGCGCGCTGGCCCTGCACGACGGCCGGCGGCTGGCCGCGTCGGCCGACGTCGTCGGGGCGATGAGCCTGGAGGCCATGGAGGGGACCGGCCGCGCCTTCGCCGCGGACCTGCTGGCGGCGCGGCCGCATCACGGACAGCTCGAGGCCGGCGCGCATCTGCGGGCGCTGCTTGGCTCGTCGGAGATCGGTGCGGCGCACGCGACCAGCGCGCATCGCGTCCAGGATGCCTATTCGCTGCGGTGCATGCCGCAGGTGCACGGCGCCATCCGCGGGGCGCTGGGTGAGCTGTCACGCGTGCTCAGCGTGGAGATCAACTCGGCGACCGACAACCCGCTGGTCCTGCCCGG
>DASSNI010000004.1:0-8980 GCA_035701385.1 Candidatus Limnocylindria bacterium
GGCGCTCAGAGAGTCAGGAGCTGCTGACGCACGCGTGCTGGCGCGCGAGCTCGCCGCACTGTCGCCCTGGCAGGTCGAGCGTGGCCGCGCGTTGCTCGAGCGCCTCGGCATGTGGACCCCGAGACACTGAGCCGATAGGGCCAATCGTACCGACCGAAACGAGCGCCTTGGCCCTGCCCCGGCTGGTCGGCCGACCGGAATGCTTCGACCATGACCGACCAGCGCAGCCACCGGTTCGGGGGGATCCGGGCCGTCGTCGACGGCTCAGAGGCAATCGCCCACGTCGAGACCCGCATCAGCGAGGCGGCGTGCGCCTATCCCATCACCCCATCCACCACCATGGCGGCCGTGTACCAGGCGGCGGTGGCCGACGGACGCAGGAACCTGTGGGGCACCCCGCTGGCGTTCATCGAGCCGGAGTCCGAGCACTCGAGCGCGTCTGCGGCGGAGGGATTCGCCCTGGCAGGTGGCCGCGTCACCAACTTCACCGCCGGGCAGGGCCTGATCCTGATGAAGGAGGTCCTGTACGTCATCGCCGGCAAGCGCCTACCGGCCGTGTTCCACGTCGGCGCCCGGGCCCTCACGAGCCAGGGGCTGAACATCCATGCCGGGCATGACGACGTGATGGGCGTGGCCGACACGGGCTGGGGCATCCTGTTCGCGCGGAACGCGCAAGAGGCCGCTGACCTGACGGCCATCGCTCGCCGAGCGGCCGAGGCGTGTGAGACCCCGTTCCTGGTGGTGCAGGACGGCTTCCTGACCACCCACACCCTCCAGGACATCCTCCTGCCGGACGACGAGCTGCTCGCCGAGTTCGTCGGCGACCCGCGGGGTCACCTGCGCAACTACTTCGATCCGGACGCGGCGGTGATGACCGGCGTCGTCCAGAACCAGGACTCGTACATGAAGGGGCGCATCGGCCAGCGGGCCTTCTACGCACGCATGGACGATGCGGTCCGCGAGGCCATGGCCACCTGGTCCGAGGCCACCGGACGCGACCTCCAGCCGATCTCCACGCACCGCGTGGACGACGCCGAGCAGGTCCTGGTCGCGATGGGCACCATGGCCGATACCGCCATTGCCGTGGTGGACCACCTGCGGCGCCTCGGCCGCCGCGTCGGGTCAGTGACCGTGACCTCGTTCCGGCCCTTCCCCGCTCGTCAGCTGCAGGACGCCCTGGGCAGGACGCGGGCGGTGGCGGTGGTTGAGCGGACCGACGAGCCGGCGGCGCACGACAACCCGCTGACCCGTGAGGTCAAGGCGGCACTGGCCGATCGCGCCGCGGACGGCTTCCCCATCCCCCGCGTGCTGTCCGCCTCGGCCGGCCTCGGGTCTCGCGACGTGGCCGCCGGCGACCTGGCGGCCGTGTTCGAGTGGCTCAGCGACCCCGACGCCCTCCACACCAGGCGCCACGCGGTCCTGGGCATTCGCCATCCGTCCGCACTCGCGCCTACGCCGATCGAGCTCCGACCTGGCGGCGCATACAGCATGCGCGGCCACTCGGTCGGCGGATTCGGGTCGGTGACCACCAACAAGATCGTCGCCAGCCTGGTCGGTGACCTGTTCGGCCTGCACGTGCAGGCATATCCACGCTACGGGTCGGAGAAGAAGGGCCTGCCGACGACCTTCTACCTGACCATCGCCGAGGAGCCGATCCGGCAGCACGCCGAGCTGCAGGAGGTCGAGCTGGTCGCACTGCACGACGTCGCCGCCTTCCGGCAGGGCCGGCCGCTGCAGGGGCTGGTGGACGGCGGCAGCGTCTTCCTCCAGAGCGCGCGCGCATCGGCTCACGAGATCTGGGACGCGCTGCCGCTGGACGCGCGCAGCACCATCCTGGAGCGATCCATCCGCCTGTTTGCCATGGACACCGCCACCCTGGCCAGGGCCCACGCGCCGCGACCCGAGCTCGAGGTGCGGATGCAGGGCATGGCCCTGGCCGGCGCATTCCTGCGCATCTCGCCGTTCGCCCAGCGCGTCGGAATGTCCGACGCGGAGCTGGAGGCTGCGCTGCGCGCGACGCTGACCCGCTTCTTCGGCAAGCGCGGCCGATCCGTGGTCGAGGCCAACCTGGCCGTCGTGCTGGCCGCGAAACGAGACCTCATCGACGTGACGTCAGTCATCAGGCAGCGGCATCCGTTCGCCCTCGGCATGCCGCTGGTGGAGGTAGGACCGTGAACACCGCACCGCAACCGTCGCAACCACGGGTCACCGACCTGATGTCGCGACATCCCGTCTGCGTCCGCGACGACGCTCCCATCGTCGAAGCGGTGCAGCTGCTCGACCAGCGTTCGCTCCATGGGCTGCCGGTGGTCGACGTCGACGGCGAGCTGGTCGGCGTCGTCAGCCAGACCGACATGGTCCGCGCGCGGACCGTGCAGCATCTGTGGACGGCCTGGCACGGCCTGAAGGTTCGTCACCTCATGAGCGCGCCGGCCCTGACCATCGAAGCCGATGCAACGCTGGAGGAGGCGGCGGCACGCATGGAGGCCAACCAGGTGCATCGATTGGTGGTGCTCGCCGCGGACGAGGCGACGCCGATCGGCATCATCTCCACCTCGGACATCGTCCGCAGCCTGCTGGAGGAGCGCGGCCATGGCGACGAGTGAGGTCGCGGACAGGCTGGCAGCCGAACCGGATGGATCGCCGCTGATCAAGCCGCCGCGTGAGGAGAAGGAGCACCACGAGGCCCGGCTCATGGCCAGCTCGGAGCTGCTGTTCGACATCGGCGCCTACGTCGACGACTTCAACACGGCGATCGTCGGCGCCTACGGCGCAGGCGTGGCCGATGCCGACCTGCCGGCCGATGCCGGCGTGGCACGCAGCCTGATACCGCCCGGCACCGCGGCGGTGCGCGACTTCTCCGGCCTGGCACCGCGCATCCCGGAATTCGTGCGGGACGCCTGCGTGGGATGCATGAGCTGCGTGAATGCCTGCCCCGATTCAGCGATCCTGGCGGTGGCGCAGCCGGCGTCGGTCGTCGAGGCGGCGATCAACGATCTGACGGCCGACGCCACTGACCCGGCGCACGCCGCCGAGACCGCCCGGTCTCACTTCGCGGAGACCACCAAGTACGGCGACGTGCCGGCCCGCAAGGGCCACGAGCCCGCGCTGTTCGGGCTGTTCGTGGATCCCCGGCACTGCAAGGGCTGCGGTGAGTGCGTCGAGGTGTGCCACGCGCTCGGCTACGACGCGCTGCACATGATCGACAAGCTGCCCGAAGAAACGAGCGGCGAGAGCACGCTCGACCGCTTCGCGCGCGACTTCCGCCTCTATCGCGCGTTGCCACCCACGCCCGAGGTGTACCGCAATGACAAGGCGCTCGCCGACCTGATGCTGGGCGAGCACGCGCACGGCTACACCGGTGGCGCCGGATCCTGCTCCGGATGCGGCGAGGGCACCGCCATCCGGATGTTGGTGGCGGCCACGCGCCAGGTCCACGGGCCCGACAGCATGGGGATCGTGGCCGCCACCGGCTGCAACACCGTGTTCGGCAGCACCTATCCCTACAACCCCTACCTCGTGCCGTGGACGAACTCGCTGTTCGAGAACGGCCCGGCGGACGCGCTCGGCATCCGCGCCCGCTGGGACCAGGCCGGTCATCCCGAACGCAAGCTGTGGGTCGTCGGCGGGGACGGCGCGATGTACGACATCGGCTTCCAATCCCTGAGCCGCATGGTGGCTGCCGGAGCCGATGTGAACGTGCTGGTGCTCGACACCCAGGTCTACTCGAACACCGGTGGCCAGGCGTCGACCGCCTCGTTCGGCGGCCAGGTCACGAAGCTGTCGGCCTTCGGCGCCGCGCTGCACGGCCGCCCCGAACGACGCAAGGAGCTGGGAGAGATCCTGCTGGCGCACGGCGACGTCTACGTGGCGCAGACAACGCCCGCCCACATCAACCACTTCTACCGCAGCGTGATGGAGGCCAACGAGTACCCGGGACCGGCGGTCATCATCGTCTACGCGGCGTGCATGCCTGAGCACGGTATCGCCGATGACGCGGCCACGCGGCAGGCGAAGCTGGCCGTCGAGTCGCGCGCCTTCCCGCTGTTCAGCTACGACCCCCGCCGCGGGCCGACCATCGCCGAGCGGCTCAGCCTGCAGGGCAACCCGGCACCGCGCGCCGACTGGGCGACCCTCCCCGACGGCACCGCGGTCGACTTCCTGGCCTTTGCTCGCAGCGAGGGTCGCTTCGCGGCGCACTTCGGAGCCGATGGATCGGCCAGTCCCGAGATCCTGGCTACCCGCGACGAGCGCCGGGCGAACTGGCGACGGCTGCAGGAGATGGCGGGAACGCTCAACAATCAGGCATGAGCATTCGAGTCGGCCCCATCGCCCTCGCCCTCCTGCTCGCGGCTGCGCCCGGCCTGCCGCTCGGGCGAGCCGCGCCCGCTCCCCGTCCGGCCGCCACCTCCGTCGAGCGCACCGCCGTCGTGGCGAGCTTCGGCACGCGGCCGCTGGTGCTCGAAGCGGGGCGCCAGGTGGGCCTGCTGCTCGCCGAGGACGGGTCGATCGCCGGCCGCCGCACGATCACGCTCACCGCGCGAACCGAGGGGACGACCACCCGTCGCCGCACGGTCGACGGCGACGTCCTGCTGCTGGTGGCCTCAGGCCCGCTGGCCGGCTACTACGTGCGGGAGTCGATCGTGGCCCACGTCGCGGGCATCGTCGGCCGGCAGCGCCACGAGCCTCCCGCAGCGGTGATGCTGCCCGCCGGCACGGTTGCCGCGTACCGCTTCGACGCCGGCTGGCAGATGACGAGCGCCGTGGTCCGCGACGTGGCGGTCCCCCATGTGCGCCTCGCAGACCAGTCAGCAGTCATCAACGGGCGGAGCTACCACCGCCTGGCCGATGGGCTGTGGGCGGGGAGCTGGGTACCGGCCATGGCTGACGGCGCCGCCGCCGAGCTGGGCTGCACGACCGAACCGCGCGCGGCGCTCGGAACGCGCCAGGTGGTGCGACGGACAGATGGCGCCGGGCGCCGCGTGGCGCTCACCTTCGACATGGGTGGCCGGCTCACGCCCGCGCTGCGGATCATGGACTACCTGCTGCTCCAGGGCGTGTGCACCACCATCTTCCCGACCGGAGATTCGGCAGGGACCTCGATCGGCAGCCAGGTGCTGGACATGGTGCGCCGCTACCCGCAGGTCTTCGAGGTCGGCAACCACACCATGCACCACTGCAACCTGGTGGCCGGCGGTGAAGGCTCGCTGTGCCCGGTGAGCCGGCCATCTGACAGCCGCGCCCGCGCCGAGCTGACCAACGCGGCGGCCGTCATCGAGCCGCTCGCCGGCCATTCGCCAGTGCCCTACTGGCGCCCGCCGTACGGCGCATTCGACACGCGGGTGCTGCAGGCCGCCGCATCGGTGTCCTACACCAAGACGATCATGTGGGACGTCGACACCATCGACTGGCTGCCCGTGAAGCAGGGCGGCCCCACGGCGGCCGACATCGCGGCCAAGGTCCTGGGCGGCGTCGCCAGCGGCAGCGTCGTGCTCATGCACCTGGGCGGCTTCAACACCCGCGCCGCGCTGCCGGCGCTCGTCTACGGCCTGCAGCGGCAGCGGAACCTGACGCCCACGACGATATCGGACCTGCTGGCCCGCGACTGACGACCGCACTAGCCCGCGGAGCTGGCCGTCACCTTCGGCTGAGCCGTTGCGGCGCCTGCCATCTCACGCGACCCGCGCACCACCAGGACGCTCTGCCGAGCGTGCTGGACGACCTTGCGCGCCACGCTGCCGAGCAGCAGCCGCGACCAGGTGGCCAGCCCGCGCGACCCGACGACGATGAGGTCCGCCTCCTCCGCGTCCGCGGTGGCGATCAGCTGGTCGGCGGCATCGCCGCGCCGGACCTCGACCGTCGGCTCGATGCCCGCGTCGCGCAGCGCGGCCGCCGCGACCTCCGCGTTGCGGGTCGCATGGTCGAAGGTATCGCGCTCGACATCCTCGGCTCCCACCGGCCAGTGGCCGACGGCAGCGGGGCCGTACGCAATGGCCCAGGTGTCGGTGGTCGGGGCCACGGCCACGACCGCGCAGGGCAGCGACGAGAGCACCGGCCAGCCGCGCACGAGCTCGATGGCGCTCGCCGCGGAGTCAGAGCCATCGGTCCCGATCACGATGCGCCGCACCTGCGGCGTGCGGGCGATGAGGACCGGGCACGGCGCGTGATCCACCAGCTCGGTCGACACGGACCCCAGCATGATGCTCGCGAACGGACCGTGTCCCCGGCTGCCGACCACGATCAGATCGGCCTTCATGAGCTCCGCCTCCGCGATCACGGCTGGCGCCGGCCTCCCGCGCAGCACCTGCACGTCGACACGGCAGCGCGCACGGATCGGCTCCGCCGCAGCGCTCAGCATCTCGCGCAGCTCTGCCACCAGTTCCGTCGCAGCGTCCTCGCCCTGCGCGAAGCCGCCCGTCATGGCGCCGATGACGTCGTTGGCGCCTTCCAGTACGGTGGCCACCGTGACCACGGACCCGCCCGGCAGGTTCATGTCGGCGACCAGGTCACGTGCCTTCCTGGCCCCAGCGGAATCGTCGTATGCCAGCAGAACGCGCACCTCGGTTTCCTCCCAGCAGCTCTCGTCCGCCCCGATCGTCACCCACGGCGCCGGCGCGGACGGAGTGCCAGAGGGCCCGAAAATGCGGGACGACCGTCAGGCGTCGCTAGGCGTCATCGAGCAGGATCCGGAGGATGTCGAGCGGCGTGATGACGCCAATCGGCCGGTCCTGGCTGTCGACAACCACCAGCCGATGGATGTGCCGATCGAGCATCAGCCGCGCGGCGCCCAGGATGTCGGCCTCGATGTGAACCGTCACCGGCGGGGTGCTCATGATGTGCCGCACCCGAAGCCGGCTCCAGTTGCCGCTGATGAGCTCGCTTGAGCGCGCGACCAGGATGTCGACCTGGCTGATGACGCCGACCGTCGCTCCGTCCTCGACGACCGGCAACCCCGACACGCGATAGGTCTTCAGCAGGCGCTCTGCCTCCGAGACCGGCTGCTCGCTGCCGATGACCACCGGGTCGATGGTCATGAGATTGCCGATGCGCATGTCCGTTGCTGTGGTAGCCATGGTTCTCTCCGGATCGCTACGTCACTCCGAGTCTCGGCCGTGCCGCGCGGTCAGCGCGCCTGCCACAGGTCACAACAATCGGGAGCGTCGGCCCTTTCGACCGTCCCGCGGTCGAGGGATCGTTGGACCATGGAGGATTGGAAGGGACCCATGGCGTTGCCGCGCCCGGGCTGGGTGTGGATCGGCGTTGGGCTGCAGCTGTTCGTCGGCGTCATGGCCGTCCCCGTCGGCCTGGTGATGATCGCCGACCCGCACGGCAACCCGGTGGGCATTCCGCAGGAATGGATCGCCAGCTCACCCTTCGCCTCGTACCTGCTGCCGGGCATCTTCCTGCTGCTGGTGAACGGCATCGGGCAGCTGACCGCTGCCGCCCTGGCCATCGGCCGCCACCCGCTGGCGCCATGGGCGATGGGAGCGCTGGGGGCCGGCCTGCTGATCTGGATCGCCGTGCAGGTCCTGATCATCCCGCTGTCGTTCCTGCAGCCGATGATCTTCGCCGTCGGCATCGCACAGGTGCTCGTCGCGCTCTTCTGGATCCGGACCCTGCGCCTCGCGGCGTAGGGGCGGCGGAACTGGCAGCCATGGCTTCGGTCAGCGAGCGCGCAGAGGGCCCGACCGTCGTCGTGGCCGACATCGACTGGATCGTGTGCCGCGGCGAGACGCGTGACGTGGTGGACGGCGTCGTGGCCTGCCCGATCCAAGGACCGATGCACGTCGCCGTGTGCGCCGAATGCCGCCACCTGGAGGCGGTGCAGGCCGAGTGGCGCCGGCTGGAGTGTCGCGCCACCGAGCGGTGAGCCGGCGCTAGCCTATACACATGGCACGCACGCCCGAGACCGATGCTGCCCGGCTGCCACCTGTCCTGCGCGCGCTGGATGCCGCCGTGCGTGGCATCAGCGGCGTGCTCGACCTGCAGCAGGTGCTGCAGCTCATCGTCGATCGCGTTCGCGAGCTGGTGGACGCGCAGTACGCCGCGCTGGGGATCGTGGATGCCGATGGCCGCATCACGCAGTTCATCACCAGCGGGATCACGCCGGAGCAGCGGCTGGCCATCGGCGACCTTCCACACGGGCGAGGGCTACTGGGCCTGATCATCCGCGAGAACCGCTCCTACCGGGTCCCGCATATCAGCGAACATCCCGAGAGCTATGGCTTCCCGCCCAACCACCCGCCCATGGACTCCTTCCTGGGCGTGCCGGTCGCGCTGGCCGACGAGGTCGTCGGTCGCCTCTACCTGACGAACAAGGGCGGCGGCCAGGAGTTCACGCCGGATGACCAGGCCCTGGTCGAGACATTTGCGCTGCACGCCGGCATCGCCATCCAGAACGCGCGGCTGCATGAGCGGCTGCAGCGGCTGGCCGTGTTCGACGAACGGGATCGGATCAGCCGCGACCTGCATGACAGCGTGATCCAGATGCTGTACGGCGTGACCCTGTCGCTCGACGACGTGCCGACGCTGGTGCAGTCCAACCCCGAGGAGGCCAGCCAGCGGGTCGACCACGCCATCGACACGTTGAACGGCACCATTCGCGACATCCGGCACTTCATCTTCGGCCTGCGGCCGGTGCTCCTGGATTCGGGCAGGCTGCGCGACGGGCTGGACAGCCTGGCCGATGAGCTGCAGCGCAACACGGCGACCGAGATCGCCGTCGCCGGCGACGACCCGGAGGACCTGCCGCTGGCCACCGTCGCCGAGCTGCTGGCCATCACCCGGGAGGCGCTCTCCAATGTCGCGCGGCACGCAGACGCGCGGCACGCGTCTGTAGAGGTCGCCGCCGGCAGGGACGCGCTGCAGCTGAAGGTGAGCGACGACGGCCGGGGCATCGACCCGGAGCGGAGCATCGGACGCGCGCACAACGGCCTGGCCAACATGCGGGCGAGGGCCACGGCACTGGGCGGAAGCTTCA
>DASSNI010000005.1:0-6938 GCA_035701385.1 Candidatus Limnocylindria bacterium
CTGGTCACCCACGACCTGGGAGTCGTGGCCCAGACCTGCGACCGGCTGGTGGTGATGTACGGCGGCCGCGTCGCGGAGCAGGGCACCACCGCCCAGGTGTTCGCCTCCCCCAAGCATCCCTACACGCAGGGCCTGCTTGGCTCCTTCCCCGACCTGGGGCACCCGGAGCGGCGCCTGGAGAGCATTGCCGGCACCCCGCCGCGCCTCGATGCCATGCCGCCCGGCTGCCCCTTCGAACCACGCTGCGCCTTCGCCTTCGATCGCTGCCGGCAGGAGGTTCCGCCGCTCTACCCGACGGGCGATGGACAGGTGGCGTCCTGCTTCCTGCTGGATCCGAGCACGCCGAGGGCAGCCGAGGCGCGACATGCCTGATCCGGTGGCGGTGGTGCGCGACGCATCGGTGGCATTCGAAGGAAGCCGCTCGTTGCTCGACGTGCTGCGGCTGCGTCCTGCGTCGCCCATCCGGGCCGTGGACGGGGTGAGCTTCACCGTGCTGCCGGGCGAGGTTCTGGCCATCGTCGGCGAGTCGGGCTCGGGCAAAACGACCACCGCCAACCTGCTGCTCGGCCTGCTGTCGGCCAGCGAGGGGAGCGTCACCCTGGAGGGTCGCGAGCTCAGTCGCCTCTCGCGGCGCGAGCTGGCCCGCATGCGGCGCGGCGTGCAGATGATATTCCAGGACCCCTACGAGTCGCTGAATCCGCGGATGCGGGTCGGCGACATCGTGGCCGAGCCGCTGCGCGTGCACCGGCTGCTCGGCAGCGCACATGAGGTGCGGGACCGCGTCCGCGAGGCGCTGACCGAGGCCGGCCTCACGCCGGTCGACGCCTACGAGCGCCGCCTGCCCTTCGAGCTGTCGGGCGGGCAGCGCCAGCGGGTGGCCATTGCCGCCGCGTTGGCCATGCGACCGCGCCTGCTGGTCGCCGATGAGCCGGTGTCCATGCTCGATGTATCGATCCGCGCCGAGGTGCTCAACCTGCTGCGCGCGCTGGCCGACGACCACGACATCGCGGTGGTGATGATCACCCATGACCTGTCGACCGTGGCCGCCTACGCCGATCGCATCGCGGTCATGTACCTGGGCCGCATCGTGGAGACCGGCGACGCGCGCAGCGTCCTGACCGATCCCCAGCACCCGTACACCAGGGCCCTGCGCTCGGTGGTACCGGTTCCCGATCCCGCCGCCCGCCGCCGGCCCGTCATCCTCGCCGGCGAGACGCCGGACCCGTCACGCATCCCGTCCGGCTGCCGCTTCCATCCCCGCTGCCCGGTGGCGTTCGACCGCTGCCGCACCGTGGACCCGCCGCTGTTCGACCTTGGTGGCGGTCATGAGGCGGCGTGTCTGCTGGTCGAGCCCGGCCGCACGGAGACGCGCGGCACCGAGCCGGCCGCCAGTGAGCCGGAGGAGTCGGCCCGGACTGAGCCCTATGTGGGCGAGGAGTAGCCGAAGATCACCGGGATCAGCAAGATCGCGACGCCGATGGCGACCGCGCCCGGTGCCACCACCCGGGGCAGCCGCCGCGGGAGGTTGGCCAGCGCCCCGGCCAGCGCCGCTCCGGCCACCGCTCCGCCGAAGCCGGCGAGCGCGGCCCCGAATGCCTGTCCGAGGGTCGGGCTGGCTTCGACCAGCTGCCGCTCGCCGGCGGTCAGCGCCCCCACGATGATGGTGGCCAGCGCGGCGAAGAGGGCCGCAGCCACGGTGGCGGCCACCGCCCGCAGCGTGCCCTGCTGGGTGCTGCCGGTCAGCACCGCACCCAGCGCGACGACCGCCGCCAACAGGTAGCTGCCCGGCAGCACCGCCAGGCGGTCGGGTGCCCACATCGCGAACCAGGCGAGGGCGACCAGCGGGCCGATCAGCATCCCGGCCGCGGCAGCCCAGGTCAGCGGCCGCCTCCAGTCCTCTGGATCCTCCGGCGGGACGACGTTGCCGAGCCGGACGCTGACTGGGACGAGGTCGTCGTCGTCCGGCGGGCTCACGACGTTGCGCGGACCCCGGCGGCCGGCAGCTCGGCGGGCTCGCCGGGCGGGGCGGCTGGAACGGTGGCCAGCCGCAGGCCCAGGATGCGCGCGCCGAGCTCGCGCACCATCCAGCCTGCCTGCGCCTTGCGCCGCGGATCGCTCTCGCCGTGGCAGACGGCAGCCAGCGCGTGCAGCTCCGGCAGCGCGGCCGGCGTGTCCAGGTCGTCGTCCATGGCGGCCAGGAACCGCTCCCGGTGCTCGGCCACGGTCGAATGCAGGTCCGCCGGATCCGCCATCGCGGGCGCGAACGGCTCCAGCTCCTCGGCCACTCGGCAGGCTCGACGCAGCTGGTTGGCCATCTCGGCGGATGCCTCCAGCCCCGCGTCGTCGAAAACCACCTCGTCGCGGTAGTGGTGGGAGACGAGGTAGTGGCGGATGGCGTCGCCGGTGTACGAGCGCAGCAGGTCGCGCACCAGCACCAGGTTGCCCAGCGACTTGCTCATCTTCTCCCCGTCGTGCCGCAGCATCCCGACGTGCATCCACCAGCTGACGAACGGACGCTCGCCGGTGGCGCCCTCCGACTGGGCGATCTCCGACTCGTGGTGCGGGAAGGCGAGATCGGCGCCGCCGCCATGGATCTCGAAGCGGTTGCCCAGGTAGGTGGTGCTCATGGCGGAGCACTCGATGTGCCACCCCGGGCGGCCCGCTCCCCAGGGAGAGGGCCACGACGGCTCATCGGCGGCCGATGGCTGCCACAGCACGAAGTCCAGCGGGTCGCGTTTGCCGGGCATGTCGGCCACGTTGCCACGCTCGTTGGCGATGGGCAGCATCGCGTCGCGCGGCAGCCCCGAGAGCTCGCCGTAGGACGGCCACGAGGCGATGTCGAAGTAGACGTGTCCCTCGGCAGCGTAGGCGTGGCCGCGCTCCAGCAGCCGCCCGATCAGCGCCTGCATCTGGGGGATGTGCTCGGTGGCGCGCGGGTAGACGTCCGGCGGCAGCCAGTTGAGGGCGGCCATCTCGGTCAGGAAGGTGGTTACATGCCGGTTGCCGAGCTCGAGATAGTCCTCGCCCAGCTCGCGGGCACGGCGCAGGAGGTCGTCGTCGACATCGGTCAGGTTCTGCACGTAGACCACCCGGTGGCCGAGGTACTCCAGGTAGCGGTGCAGCACGTCGAAGCTGATGTACGTGAAGGCGTGGCCCAGGTGGCCGGTGTCGTACGGCGTGACGCCGCATACGTACAGGCCGATGGGCCCCTCGCCAAGCGGGGCGAAGGGCACCTTCTCGCCTCGCCGCGAGTCGAACAGGCGAAGGGTCACGCGCCGGATTCTAGGCGTGGCATTGCGGGCCTGTTTCGGGCCAGATCGGCCGGGTAGAATCGCCGCGCCGATGGGGGACGGTCAGCTGCCGACCGAAGCTCGAGGAGTGCACCCATGTGGGAGGTCCTGAAGTGGTTCGCGGTCTTCGTGATCGCGTTGCTGCTCATCGTCGCCGGCCTCTTCTGGCTCATGGGCCGGCCGCTGCCGATCCCGAACTTCTGACCGCGTCGCGCAGCCCCGTCGCTACTGCCCCGGCTTCGCCATCATCAGGAAGCCGATGACGCCTGTGGCCGCCGCCATTCCGTAGGCCACCCAGCGCTGGCGCCTGGCACGCCGCCGCCACGCTTCGTCGTCGGAGGGCCCGGAGCCCAGGCGCAGCAGCCGGCGCAGGTTGGGCCGCGACACCAGTCCCGCCACCAGCAGGTTGGCGGCGTAGATCACCAGGGCCACCAGCAGCCAGGGCTGGCTCAGCGTGTCGATGCCCAGCAGGACGATCAGCAGCGTCCCGGTGATGGCCAGGCCAATGCCGATGACCAGCGTGCCGGTGCCCTGCATCGCCATCAGCGCCCGCGTCAGCGGATTGCGCACGGTCTTGCTGGCATCCTCGCGGCGCAGCAGGAAGGGCAGCAGCAGGCTCGGCGCCAGCAGCGCGACGGCCAGGCAGACGTGCAGGATCAGGACGACCGGGAACCAGCTCACCCGGCGATGCTAGCGGGCCTTGCCCCTCATGCGCTGCAGGCCGCGCACGGCGACCGGCAGGTTGATCACCCAGCCGACGCCGAATGGCTGCTCGTTGAACAGCTTGCGGGACCGCGGGCTCCACCACGCCTTCGCGATGCGGGCCGGCGACGGCATGCGGAAGTCGTACGGCACCACGTTGAAGACCTTGCCATGCCAGGTGCGCTTCTCGGCGGGCTGCTGCAGCTCCCGGTACACGGCGACGGCCACCGTGCCGAAGACCGCCATCCGCACCAGCCAGCTCAGCGCTCCGAGCTCACGTCGCAGGGTTTCCATGCCGCCTCCTCTCCGCAAGCCGCATGCCGACCGCCGGCACCTCGCGTGGCATCATGCGCGGGCCGATGCGCGTTCGCCCGTACCTCCACCTGCTCCGTCGCAACCGTGCCTTCAGCCGGCTGTTCTCCGCGCAGCTCATCAGCTTCGCCGGCGACTGGTTCTCGACGGTCGCCATCCTGGGACTCGCGCTCGAGCTCACCGGCTCCGCGACCGTCGCCTCGCTGCTGCTCGTCATCCAGACCGGTGCCTTCGCAATCGCCTCGCCGCTGGCCGGCGTGCTGGCCGATCGCCTGGATCGACGCCGCCTGATGGTGTGGGCCGACCTGGCGCGCGTGCCGGTGGCCGCCTCGTTCCTGCTGGTGCGCGACCCGAACACGCTGTGGGTCGCCTTCACTGCCACGGCCCTGCTGTCGTTCGGCGCGGCGGTGTTCGAGCCGACCAGCTCCGCCTCCCTGCCGAACCTGGTGGACGACGAGGACCTGCCGGCCGCCAACGTGCTCATCGGCTCGGCGTGGGGGACGATGCTGGCGGTCGGCGCCGCCATCGGCGGCCTGGTGGCCGCCACCTTCGGCCGGGATGTGGCCTTCATCGTGAACGCGGCTTCGTTCGGCGGCTCCGCGCTACTGGTGGTCGGCATTCACCGCCCCTTCAGCCGCCACGGGCACGCTGGGGCGCCGGCGCACGAGATGCCGCACGCCGGACTGCGCGGCATCGGCGAGTCGATCGCGGTGGTGCTGCGCTTCGCCCGCGGCAACCGGACCCTGGCCGCGCTCCTCCTCTCGAAGACGACCTTCGGCGTGGGGACGGGCGTGATCGTGATGCTGGCCGTCTTCGGCCGGGACGTGTTCGGCGCGGGCGATGCCGGCATCGGCCTGCTGTTCGCCGCGCGTGGCATGGGCGCGCTGCTTGGCCCGTTCCTGGCCCGTTCGGTGGTGGGCCTCACCGACCGGGGGCTCCTCGTGGGAATTGCCGGCGCATTCGTGGCCTGGGCCATCGGCTACTCGCTCATGCCACTGGCTCCGCTGCTGTGGATCGCCGCGCTGTGCGTGTTCTTCGCGCACCTGGGCGGCGGCTCGCAATGGATGCTCTCGTCGTATGGCCTGCAGCGGGCGTCGCCGGATGCCATCCGCGGCCGGGTATTCAGCTTCGACTACGGGCTGGTGACCATCACCATCGCGCTCTCGACGCTGGTGGCCGGGCAGCTGGCCGAGCTCATGTCGCCGTCCGTGGCGGTGTGGTGCATGGTCGGCCTGGCGGCGCTGGCCGCGGTGGGCTGGCTGCTCCTGGCTCGTCCCGTCATCCGGCGACGGGCTCCTGAGCCGATGCGCGAGGGTGAGGGCGCGGGCTAGGACGTCGGGCTGGGCTCGGGCGCGGGGGTCGCCGATGAGGATGGCGTCGCCGAAGGCGATGGGCTGGGTGTCGGCGCTGCCGGTCGAGAGATCCTGACGTTGGCGTAGTACGTCTTGATGATCGCGCGGGCCGACAGCCCGTCCAGCCCGCAGGCCTGGCTGCCCCACTGGAACATCTTGCGGCCGTTGGCATTTGCGCCGCACGGCTCGTCCACCGCCCCGGAGTCGTAGTAGGTGGGCACGATGGTGTGGTTGCGCCGTACGCGCAGGTCCCACGTGGCGTCGACGGCGGCCGCCGCCGAGCCGTAGGTGGGCCGGTCGGGGTTGTAGACCTGGTCGCGCGTGTCATCGCGGATGTCGTAGCACTCGCCATCGGCGTTCGTGCCGCCGCGCCAATGGAGCACCTGGTACCAGGCGTAGTGCTTCACGGCCAGCGCGCCGGCGCGCAGGGAGCGTCCGGTCCAGTACCAGAGCCACTCGCGGCTCAGGACGTTCTTGGTGTAGTCCCGAAAGTCGACGGTCTCGACCGCACCGGTCGCGTGGCGGAACACCCGGATCGTCGGAGGCGGCATGGAGACCGACGTGTAGCCGGAGCAGGAGGCGGCCGCAGCCCGCGGGGCGAGGCCCGGCATCGAGCTGGCGAGAGTGAGCACGGCGGCGAAAGCCGCCACGAATCGGCGTCTGGAAGGCATCGGGCGGCGACGGTACACCGCACCGGACTGCACCAGAACCCTCCGAAGGTCCTGGCCCGATGGTCTGGCCGATGCGCTTCTGCTCCTCAGCGCGAGACCGGCTCCTCGGCCCAGCGGTGCACCCGCGACCCCACGGTCTCGAATCCGAGCTCGGCGCAGAGCGCCTCGAACTCTTCGCGATGCACGCCCCGCCACTCCAGCTCGTCCAGGCTCTCGGCGATGGCCGCGTCGCGGTTCAGCGTGGCGAGGCGCTTGTAGAGGGCAGCCTCGGCCCGATGGTCACGCAGGGTGGCGGCCAGCGAGGACGCCCCTCGCAGCGCCAGGTCCCAGTCGAGCGGCGAATCGGGGATGTCCTCCAGGTGGATCCAGCGCTGCAGGACGGCCGCCGCGCTCTTCGAGCCCCAGCCCGGCAGGCCCGGATAGCCGTCCGATGAGTCACCGACCAAGGCCAGGTAATCGGGGATGCTCTTCGGCCCCACGCCGAACTTGGCGCGGATGCCGTCCTCGTCATAGGTGACGCGCCGCATCCGGTCGCGCAGCACCACCCGCCTTCCTTGCACGCATTGCCCCAGGTCCTTGTCCACGCTGCAGATCACGATCTGCTCCACGCG
>DASSNI010000006.1:0-6375 GCA_035701385.1 Candidatus Limnocylindria bacterium
CGAACTGGCGGCCGGTCAGGAACGGGTAGACCGCCTCGCGCTCCGGCACGAGGCCGATGAGCCGGTACAGCTCCGGGTGGCCCATGGTCGCCTGCCCGCCGACGGTGACCGTGCCGGACGACGGGGCCAGGAAGCCGGCGACCATGTGCAGGATGGTCGACTTGCCGGCGCCGTTGGGGCCCAGCAGGCCGGTGATGCCGCCCTCCAGCCGGAAGCTGACGTCGTTGACGGCGACCACGTTGCCGTACCAGCGCGACGCGTTGGCGACCTCGACGGCCACGCCGCTGCCCGCAGGTGCTGCGGCCATCAGGCCTCGACTCCGCGGTAGCGCCATACGGTCGCCGCGGCGCTGATGAGGGTGACGGCCAGGGCCTCCGCGCCGAAGACCCACATCGGGTAGTCCATGCGCGAGACCGGTGAGTCGGGGATCGGGTCGCCGACCAGCCAGTCGCGGGTGCCGTCCAGCGGCACGAACGCGTTGGCCAGCTGGCTGAGGTCGCGCAACGGTCCGCTGGTGGCGTCGCCCAGGATGCCTGCCATGGCGGCGCCCACCAGGAAGACGGCGATGATCGCGCCGGTGGCGTAGGCGCGCCGCGGCGTGAAGGCGGCTATCGCCAGCGAGAAGGCCGCCAGCGGAATCGCGTAGATCAGCGGCGCGCCGATGACCTGCGGCAGCTGCCCCAGCTCGTCGCCGAACGCCTCCACCACGTCCGCGGCCAGGAGCACGCGGCCCAGGAAGAGCAGCAGCATGGGCGCCAGGGTGATGAGGAAGATGGCGGCGGTGAGCGCGGCCAGCTTGGCGAGCGCGTAGTCGGTGCGCTCCAGGGCGTGGCTGAAGTAGAGCGACAGCACCCGGTTCCGCTGGTCGGAGCTGACCAGCTCCGGCGCCTGCGCCGCCACGAAGATGGCGATGAGGGTCGAGAGGTTGAACAGGAAGTTGTCGTAGTCGAAGGCCGCGGGAGCCCGCGGCGATAGCGAGGCGATGGCCACCGTGACGCCCGCCGGAATCAGCAGCAGGGCGGTGATGCCCCACGGCACGATCTTCGCGCGGCCGCTGCGTCCCAGCGCGAAGGCCGCGCGCAGGCTGGCCCAGAACAGGGTGGCCACCGCCGCCCGCCGGCCGAGCCGCGGCCCGTCATAGCCCTGGTACCCGAGGTCGTAGATCGCGCCAGATGCGCTCTGCCGGGCGGCCACTGCCGGCTCGGAGCCTGTCATGCCGCGCCCTCCTCGTCAGCACGGAAGAGGTCCTCCAGCCGGTGCCGCCGCTGCTCCATGCGCACCAGCGCCAGCCCCATGTCGGCCACGGCGTCGCGCACCATGTCGTACGGCCGCTCGTCGGGAACGTCCACCAGCACCGTGCGCCCCTCGACCCGCGCATCCAGGCCGCGCTCCACCAGGCGGGCGGCCAGCGCATCGGCTCCTTCTTCGACTTCGACGCCCAGCGTGCCGGTTCGCTCGGTGAAGCTGGCGATGGGTGCGGCGCGCAGCAGCTTGCCGTTGTCGATGGCCAGCAGGAAGGTGCAGACGCGCTCGATCTCGCCGAGCAGGTGGCTGGCCACCACCGTGGCGATGCCGAACTCGGTGCCGGTGCGCTTCACCAGGCCCAGCATCTCGTCGCGGCCGGCGGGATCGAGGCCGTTGGTCGGCTCGTCGAGCAGCAGCAGCTTCGGGTCGTGGACCAGCGCCTGGGCCAGCTTCACGCGCTGCTTCATGCCGGTGGAGTAGCCGCCGATGGGCCGGTAGCGCTCCTCGTAGAGGCCCACGTGGCGCAGCACCTCGGCGGTGCGCTCACGGGCTGCGCCCGCCGGCAGGCCGGCCATGCGACCCATGTGGGTCACGAACTCGGTGGCCGACAGGTCGGGCGGCAGGCAGTCGTGCTCCGGCAGGTAGCCGACGTACTGGCGAATGTCCGGACCCTGGCGCGTCACGTCCAGGCCCAGCACCGAGGCGCCGCCACTGGTCGGCTGCAGAAGGCCCAGCAGGATCTTCAGGAAGGTGCTCTTGCCGGCGCCGTTGGCGCCCACCAGGCCGATGATGCCCGGCTCCACGTCGAGCGTCAGGCCATCGAGGGCGGTCACGTGGCTGCCGTAGCGCTTGGTGAGCGCCCGGGCCTCGATGAGGGGCATGCGCCCGAGTCTAGGGCATGAACCGGTCACGATCCGCCGGGGTAAGCCATCATGTAATCCCAAGGACCTCTCGGAAGGAGCCACCCTCCTGAACTCGCCGCTGTCGGCGTGGCGGGTGACCCTCGATCGCATGCGGGCCGACTGGCCGATCGTGGGGGCCGCCTGGCTCATCACCCTGCTGGCCACCAGCCTGCTGGCGGCCGGGCCGATCTATTCGACCGCCGTCTCCTCTGCCGGCCTGCACCGGGTACTGGCCGATGCCCCCGGGCCGGCGGCCAACATCGAGGTCGGCGTCTGGAACGGCAGCGGGCCGATCGCCGATGCCGACGCGGCCGTGTCGGCCGCCCTGCGCGAGACCAGCGGCTCCGACACGCGCATCGAGCTCAGCGGCGAGTCCACCTCCTTCGCACTGCCCGGCGCCGAGGAGGGCGTGAACCCGGACCTCACCAGCCTGGCCTTCGCCGATGGGTTGCGGGCGCACGCCACCCTGCTGGACGGCGGGTGGCCGGCCCCTGGCGCGGCCGACCAGCGGCCGGTGCCGGTGACGGTGAGCGAGGAGGTGGCCGGACTGCTGGACGTGGCCGTGGGCGACCGCCTGGCCATCGAGAGCCGGGTGAGCGACCTCGGCACGCTGCGCGTCGAGGTGGCGGGCGTGTACCGCATCGACGACGCCACCGACCCGTACTGGTGGGGCGACGAGGTGCTGCTCAACGGCGTGGAGACGCGCGGCAGCTACCGCATCATCGGGCCGCTGTTCACCGCGCGCGACGTGGTGGAGACGCTGTTCGCCGCCCCCTCCAGCGTGCGGCTGACGTGGCACGCCTTCCCCGATTTCAGCGGCCTGGAGGTCGATGGCATCGTCGGGCTGCGCCGCTCCCTGTCCGGCCTGAACGGACGGGTCGAGGGCGCGCTGCCGGGGCTGCAGCCGGTGACCGCCACCCAGCTGGACGCGATGCTGGCCGACTCGGAGCGCTCGCTGCTGGTGAGCCGCACCGGCGTGCTGCTGCTGATCGTGCAGCTGGCGGTGATGGCGGCCTACGCCATCGTGCTGACTGCCGGCCTGCTGGTCGAGCACCGTCGCGTGCAGACCAGCCTCCTGCGCAGCCGCGGCGCCGGCATCCGGCAGATCGCCGCCATGTCGCTGCTGGAGGGACTGCTGCTGGCCGTGCCGGCCGTGGCGGCCGCGCCCTGGCTGGCGGTGCTCGCCATCCGCATCCTGAACGTCGTCGGGCCGCTCTCCAGCGTGGGGCTGGTCATCGAGCCGTCGGTGGCGCTCGACGCCTACGTGGCCGCCGGCGCCGCGGCGCTGGGCTGCGTCCTGCTGCTGGTGGTCCCCGCCGTCTCGGCCGCGCGCCTGTTCGCGCAGGAGCAGGGTGGCCTGTCGCGGGGTGAGACGCGAACCATCGGCCAGCGGATGGGCATCGACCTGGCCCTGCTGGCCGTCACGCTGCTCGGCCTGTGGCAGCTGCGCCTCTACGGCTCGCCGCTCACGACCTCGGTGCGCGGCACGCTGGGCCTGGACCCGCTGCTGGTCGCCGCGCCGGCCATCGGGCTGCTTGCCGGCGGGGTGCTGGCGCTGCGCATCGTCCCGCTGCTGGCCAGCCTGGTCGAGGACGGGATCAGCCGCGGTCGCGACCTGGTCACCGCCCTGGGCGCCTGGCAGGTGGCGCGCCGCCCGCTGCGCTACACCCGCGCCGCGCTGCTGCTCATGCTGGCCATGTCGATGGGCACATTCGCCGTCTCGTACGCGGCCACCTGGACGCGCTCGCAGGAGGACCAGGCCGGCTTCCAGGCTGGCGCGGACGTGCGCCTCACGCCGCGCGCGGCCAGCGTGCCGTCGTGGGTGCAGGGATCGGCCTACCGCGCCCTTGATGGCGTGCGCACCGCCATGCCGGTGCGCCGCCAGAACGTGAACCTGGGACGGGCGAGCGGCATCCTGCAGGTGGTGGCCCTGTCGCCGGAGGATGCCGGCGTGGTGCCGCTGCGTGGGGACCTGGCGCCGCAGGGGTTGACGGCCGCCCTCGGTCCGCTGGCCCAGCGGCGCCCGGCCCTTGACCTGGTGCAGCTGCCCGGACAGCCGGCACGGCTGCGCGTCCGGGCGGACCTGCAGATCGACGAGCTCCTGCTCAACCAGGTCGACTTTGCGACCGGCACCTCCACCCTGGTCAGCGCACCGCCGGACGCGCTGGACGGCGCCACGCCGCTGGCGGCGTCGGTGGTGGTGCGTGACGCGGACGGGCTGCTCCATCGGTTCAGCAGCGAGCGCGTGCCACTGACCGACGGCCCGGAGGAGATGACCATCCCGCTCGGCCCGGCCTCGGACGGGGACGAGGCGGAGGGCTGGACCGCCGAGTCGCTGAGCTACCCGCTGGCGCTCGTCTCGGTCGAGGTTGCCGGCTACCTGCCCGGCTTCCTCTTCGCGCCGGAAGGGACGATGACGGTCCAGGGGCTGCAGGCCAGCCCGAATGCGAGCGGCGATGCCGCGTGGCAGGACGTTCGCCTGGGGGAGCCGGACGGCTGGGAGCCATTGTTCGCGCCGGGCGACCAGCAGGGCGTGGAGCTGCCGGCCGACCAGCGCGTGGAAATGGGCATGCAGCTCAGCTCCGACAACCCGCTGGCCGGGCTGCGGGTCATGAACGGGCGCCCATCGGTGGTCAGCCTCCTGCCCAGCGGGGTGATGGACCTGGGCGATGCCAGCCTGCCGGTGGTCGTGAACCCGGTGTTCGTCTCGGCGACCGGCACGAACGTCGGCGAGACCACGTCCGCCGTGCTCGATGGCGAGGGCCGCACGCTCGAGGTGGTCGGCACCATCAACGCCTTCCCGACCACCGACGTCACCCAGCCGGTGGCACTGGTCGACGAGGCGACGCTCAACCTGCTGCGCTTCCGCACGGCGCGGCAGCCGGCGGTGCCCAACGAGTGGTGGCTGTCCACCGACCCCGGCACCGGTTCGCAGGTGGCCGACGCGGTGAACCGCGCGCCGCTCACCGCCTCGTCGGTGATGAGCCTGGATGACCGCTCGCGCGCCCTGAAAACCGACCCGGTGGCGCTGGGCATCATCGGCGCGCTTACCGTGGGCTTCGCGGTGGCCGGCCTGTTCGCTGTCATCGGGCTGGCGGTCAGCGCCGCGGTATCGGCCCGGGAGCGCCGCACAGAGTTCGCGCTGCTGCGGGCGCTGGGCCTCTCGGCGCCGCAGCTGACGCGCTGGCTGTGGCTGGAGAACGCCGCCCTGCTGGCCATCAGCCTGGTGGCCGGCACCGCGCTGGGCCTCCTCATCGCCTGGGCGGCGCTGCCCTCGATCACCGTCACCCAGCGCGGCAACGCTCCGGTGCCGTCGGTGATCATCGAGACGCCGTGGGCCAGCATCGCCATCCTGGAGGTGGTCAGCCTGCTGGCGCTGGTGGCCACCGTGGTGGTGCTGGCCGGCATCCTGCGGCGCATCGGTATCGGTTCCATCCTGCGCATGGGCGAGGACTGAGCCGATGCGTGGAGTGCTGGCCGGGGCCTTCCTGCTGCGACGGCTGCGGGCCGAGCTGTCCGGCGTCGCGCTCGTCGGCCTGCTGGTGCTGGGCAGCAGCCTGATCTTCGCCGCGGCGCCGCGCATGTTCGACCGCGTGGCGGACGACGCGCTGCGGGAGCAGCTTGCCGACGCGCCGCCGGTACAGCGCAGCGTGCAGCTCTCCGAGGTGCGGCCGCTCGCCGGCGACCAGCCGCTTGCGGGCGTGGGCCAGGAGGGGGACGACTTCGAGGCCGAGTTCCCGCCCCTCATCCGCGAGGTGACGGAGCGCCGCGACATCTCGATCACCTCCGCGCGCTTCGGACTGGACGATCCGCCTCGCTACCAGACCTTCGTCACGCTGCGCTACATGAGCGGCCTGGAAAACGCGATCGAGATGGTCGAGGGCCGCCTGCCGGCCTCGACCGGCGACGAGCTGCCGCCGGCCAGCTTCGGCTTCGATCCAGACGAGCCGCCGCCGTCCGGGCCCAAGCCGCTGTTCGAGATCGCCATCTCGGAGGCGACGGCGGCCGAGACGCACCTGGAGGTCGGCCACGTGGTCGACGTCGCGGCCGATGGCGCCGACCCGCTCATCGCCGGGTCCCTGCCGCAGCGGCTCGAGGCGCGCTTCGAGGTCGTCGGCATCTTCGCCGTGGTCGATGGCAGCGCGCCGGAGTGGTATGCCGACCGCGCGATGCAGGTGCCGACCATCGGCGGCAGCATCGAGAGCCCCATCGCCTTCACCACCGCCCT
>DASSNI010000007.1:0-3331 GCA_035701385.1 Candidatus Limnocylindria bacterium
CTGGTCATAGAGAGCCGATAGATACGGCTGGCATGCGGCGCTCGTCACCTCCGCGCACGCGCCGAGGCTCGACGAAAGACCGGGTGATCGGAAGAGCAGGAAGGCGCCTACCACGGCGACCGCGATGGCGACCAGGGTGGCGAGCCCAAGCAGCATCGATCGGCGGTCATACCTTCCCCGGATGCGGTCCGTGTTCGCCGCCTGGATCACACCCGCAGGATTCGCCGCCGCTGTGTCAGCTGTCAATGGCCATCCTGGCGCGCGTGACGACCCCTGGAGAGCGGCCTGTAAGCCGAGTTCTGTGCCCGGACCGACTTGCATCGGCCCGGCGACGGCCATCCATCTGAGCGACCTACCCGAGGGCTGAGCGAGCAGCCTCGACGCCCTCCTATTCGGTCTTGCTCCGGCCAGAGCTTGCCCGTTTCACTCCCGCCCGGACCTTGCGGCCGACGCGGGCATCGTCACTGTGGCGCTGGTCCTCGCCTCACGGCGGACGGGTGTTACCCGCTGGCCTGCTCTATGGAGCTCGGACTTTCCTCGGACGCGGCCTTTCGACCGGTGCGCCCGCGGCCGTCCGGCCGCCTCCAGGGACGCTGAGTGTACCGGATTGGAACAACTGTTCCCATCGGCTGGGCTGGAGGTGAACTGTCTGCGCCGAGGCTTAGCTGCCGCGCTGGTCGATGGCCACGTTGGAAAGGCGGTCCGCCTCCTTGTTCAGCTCGCGCGGGACGTGGCCCACCGTGTAGCCCGCGAAACGGGTGAGCAGGCCCATCACGCGCTGGTGGATGGGCTGCAGGTCGGGATGCTTGACGCGGTACTGCCCGGAGATCTGGCGCGCGACCAGCTGCGAGTCCATGCGCAGGTCGACGTGGGTCGCGCCCAACAGGACCGCCTCCTCGAGGGCCAGCGCCACCGCGGTCCACTCGGCGTAGTTGTTGGTGCGCTCGCCCAGGAAGACGGCCAGCTCGGAGACGAGCGAGCCGTCGGTGGCATCGCGCAGCACGGCGCCGGCGCCGGCCAGCCCGGGATTGCCGCGGGCCGCTCCATCGGTATGGATCACCAGGCGGCGCGGGTCCTTGGGCCTCGGCGCCGCCATCGGCTCAGAGGATCCGGAACCCTCAGCCACCGGCGTGCTTCTGGATCTCGGAGGTGACCTCCATGATGGCCCGCGTGATCTTGATGTCGCGCGGGCAGGCCTCGACGCAGTTGAAGACCGTGCGGCAGCGCCAGACGCCGTTCGCATCGGCCATGATCTCGAGCCGCTCCTCATGGGCGTGGTCGCGCGAGTCGGTGATGAAGCGGTGCGCATTGACGATGGCCGCGGGGCCGACATACGCCTTGTCCGACCAGAAGACCGGGCACGATGTCGTGCATGCCGCGCACAGGATGCAACGGCTTGTGTCCTCGTAGCGCTCCCGGTCCTCTGGTGACTGGCGTCGCTCGCGGCCGTCCTCGGTCGGCTCGTCGTTCACCAGGTACGGCATCACGGAGCGGTACTGCTCGAAGAAGGGCTCCATGTCGACCAGCAGGTCCTTGACCAGCGGCAGGCCTCGGATCGGCTCGACGGTGATCCGCGAGCCGGCGTCCTTGACCAGGTACTCGCAGGCCAGCCGGTTGCGGCCATTGATCAGCATCGCGTCCGACCCGCACACGCCGTGCGCGCAGGAGCGGCGGAAGGTGAGCGTGCCGTCCTGGTACCACTTCACCTGGTGCAGCAGGTCCAGCACGCGATCGCTGGGCTCGGCGCTGACGGTGTACTCCTCCCAGTGCGGCTCGGCATCGGCCTCGGGGTTGAATCGGCGGATGCGGAGGGTGACGTCGGTGGGCATGGCTCAGTAGACCCGCGCCTTCGGCTCGAACTCGGTCACGACCACCGGCTTGTACTCGAGGCGCGGCGCGGTGGATGCCGGGTCACGGTAGGCCAGCGTGTGCTTCAGCCACCCTTTGTCGTCGCGGTCCGGGTAGTCGTCGCGGGCGTGTCCGCCACGGCTCTCCAGGCGTGCCGTCGCCGACTCGATGGTCGCCTCGGCGCAGTCCAGCAGGAAGCCAAGCTCCAGCGCCTCGCCGAGGTCGGTGTTGTAGCGGCAGCCCTTGTCGTCCACCACCACGCGCTCGGCCCGCTCGCGCAGCTGCCGTACGGCGGCGCGGCCCTCCTCCAGCCAGGTGCCGTTGCGGTAGACGCCGCACCTGGTGAACATCACCTCCTGGAGCTCGGTGCGGATGGACGCGGCCCGCTCTCCCTCCTGGCGGCCCAGCAGGGCGGAGACCTGCTGCGAGACGCGCAGCTCGGCCTCGCGGTCGGGAGCGGCGGCGCCATCGGCCTTCAGCTGCTCGGCCATGGCCTTACCGGCGCGGCGTCCGAAGACCAGGATGTCGAGCAGAGAGTTGGTGCCCAGCCGGTTCGCCCCGTGGACCGACACGCAGGCGCACTCCCCCGCCGCGTAGAAGCCCGGCACCACCGCCTGGCGCTTGGCCTTGCGGTCATAGGCGCCCAGCACGCGGCCGTCGATGTCGGTCGGGATGCCGCCCATGGCGTAGTGGGCGGTCGGCTGGATGGGCACCAGGTCGTGCAGCGGATCCAGGCCGAAGTAGGTCTTGATAAAGCCGGTCATGTCGGGCAGCTTGCGGTTCAGCACCTCGTCGCCCAGGTGCCGCACGTCCAGGTAGACGTAGTCCTGGCCGTTGATGCCGCGCCCTTCGGCGATCTCCTGGTAGATGCTGCGGCTCACCACGTCCCGACTGGCCAGGTCCTTCATGGTCGGCGCGTAGCGCTCCATGAAGCGCTCGCCGTCGTTGTTGACCAGCACCCCGCCCTCACCGCGCATCGCCTCCGACAGCAGGAAGCCGAGCCGGTACATGCCGGTCGGGTGGAACTGGTAGAACTCCATGTCCTCCAGCGGCAGGCCGCGGCGGTAGGTGATGGCCATGCCGTCGCCGGTCAGGGTGTGGGCGTTGGTGGTCACCTTGAAGACCTTGCCGTAGCCACCCGTGGCGAACATCACCGCCCGTGCCCGGAAGGAGTGGATCTCGCCGGTGGCCAGCTGCAGGGCGATGACCCCGGTCACCGGCCCGTCGCGGCCCTCCGGCATGGCCAGCTCAAGAACCTGGTACTCGTCATAGAAGGCGACGTCCCGCGCGATGCACTGCTGGTAGAGCGTCTGCAGGATGGCGTGGCCGGTGCGATCGGCCGCGTAGCAGGAGCGCCGCACCGGCGCCTCACCGTAGTTGCGGCTGTGGCCGCCGAAGCGGCGCTGGTTGATGAGCCCGTCCGGGGTGCGGTCGAACGGCAGTCCCAGGTGCTCGAGATTGATGATCGTTTCGATGGCGTCGT
>DASSNI010000008.1:0-3046 GCA_035701385.1 Candidatus Limnocylindria bacterium
GACCAGGACCGGCAGGTGCCCTTCTCCCATTCGCTGCTGCACCTCTGTGGTCGGGTGACGGGCCGAGCGGCCCGGAGACGCATGAATGGCTGGACGTGACGTGCGTCATGGCGTCGCGTCCCGCTAGATGCCCAGGTCGGCCAGGTGCTCGGCGAGCGCCTCCGGCTCGTCCTCGATCTTGGCCCGATAGGGCTGCCAGGCCGATGGCGCCCATAGCTCGAGCCGGTCCAGTGCACCGACCACCACCACGTCGCCCTCGATCCCGGCGTACTCGCGCAGATAGGCAGGCACCAGGACGCGGCCCTGCCGGTCCAGCTCCACCTCCACCGCGCCGGATGACATGAAGCGCGCGAACTCCCGCGCCCGTGCGTTGGTGAGCGGCAGTGACCGGAGCTTGGACGCCAGCTCGTCCCACTCGTCCTGCGGAAAGAGCCCCAGGCAGCGGTCCAGCCAGCGCGCCAGCGTGGCGCCCGCGGCCATGCGCCCGCGGAACCGCGCCGGGACCGCTACACGGCCCCGGTCGTCCAGCGCGTGCCGGAACTCGCCGGTGAGAAAGGACGCCCGCTCCATGGTGGCTGGCTTTCACCACTGCTCCCCATTTGGCCCCACTTTGGACCACAGGGCGCCACTATACAGGGCATGGGCCACCCGTCAAGGGGTTTTCGCGCAGCGCGAAAGGGACGATGGTCATGGGACCGATGGGCGGCGGAGCCGCCCCGCCGATGTGGGGGTCAGTCGGTGGTCAGCCGCCCGCCATCTGCGTCAGCCGGAGAGCAGCTGCGCACCGAGCCGGTGCCGCCGGCATCGGACCCAAGGACCGTCAGGCACAGCTCATGGCTGCCGCTGCCAAGTGCCGGCAGGCCGTATGTGACGTCCACCGACGTCGGGCCGGACAGCGGCAGCGTGGCGGACAGGGAGTCCGCCAGGTCGATCGGAGCGCCGCCGTCGACGGTGAGCTGGATGCCGGTGATCTGCGGGCTGACGACCGCCTCCAGGATCTCCGGCAGCTGCGTGACATCGGTGACCGCGGTGCAGGTGCCATTCGTCAGCTCGGCCAGCTCCTGTAGTCCTCCCAGCTCGGATGGATCGGCACAGGCGGCATCGAGTCCGGTGGCGAACGTCTGGAACACGGCCGTTGGCTCGCACGGCACCACCGAGTCGATCGCATCGCCACCGCGGTTGACGCCATCGGACAGGAAGACCACCAGGCTGTTGTCGCCCTGGGCCCCGGCCAGCGACTCGCAGGCCGCGCTGATGCCCGCGCTGAAGGCCGTCGTCCGCGTGTTCTCGGCAGTCTCCTGGCTGAAGGCGCGGAAGCCCACCGAGGCGCCGCGCGCGCCGGTGAACGCGGAGCGCAAGGCCTCGATCACGTCCGGCGTGCCGTTGCCGTTCTCGTCGGCGTCCGGGCTGACGAGCGACTGGGCGCCATCGGCTCCGGCAAGGTCGGCAGTGACCGCGCCGGTGGCGAACCCGACCAGCCCCACCTCGACGACCGTCCCGCTCTCGACGGCCTGCTCATTCAACGCGGTTGCGGCCGCGATCTCGCAGTCGAGCGGCGTGTCGCTCGCCCCGTCGCCGTTGGCGTCGCCGCCGCAGCCCAGCCCTTCCAGCGTGCTGCCTGACAGGTCCAGCACGTAGATCAGGCTGGTCCTGGCGACGGCGGTCGTCTCGCCGATGGCCGCCGTGGCCCGCAGCTGCTGCGAGCCACCATGCGGGGCCGAGAGGCTGAGCAGCTCGGCCGACAGGTCGGTGCCGGCCGGCAGGGTGGCCGACGCCGCCGACGAGTCGACGCGCTGACCCAGGTACCAGACGGCGGCGCCGCCGATGGCCGCCGCCGCGATCAGCACCGTGCCGGCGGTCAGCAGCCAGGCCGGGAGGGCGCGACGCCGGCGTGGCTCGGGCTCGGGGGCTGCGGTGCGCGGCTGGATGGGCGGTGGTGGGCGGCGCAGCGCCTCCAGCTCCTCCGTCGGGATGACGAGCACCCCGCGCAGGTAGCGCGGGCAGTTGCCGTAGCCGCGCTGCAGGCAGACCTTGGTCTGCTGCTCGGCCGACAGCTCCGCCGGGTCGCCGAACGCGTAGCACCGATGCCTGTCGTCGACACCGTCGGTGAATTCGGTCCGCGCGTCGGCCATGCCCAGGAACGGGCATACCGTGTCGGGGCGCTTGGCCAGCTCGGCGAACAGGGCAGTGCGGTCCGCCTCGCGGTCAGCCTCGCCCTTGCTGCGGTTGCGTCGTCCGAACACGGAGGTGGCAGGTCCTCGTCATGGCCCCCGGCGCTCGCACGCACCGGGGCAACGTTCGTGAGTCTAGCGCGCGCCGCGCCGGCCACGGCCGCACAGGCGGGGGTACGAACGCGTCATTGAGGATGGACGAATGGACCCACTAGGCTGGACGCCGGCGAGGCTGTAGCCAGCACCGCCATCGGAGACCGACATGGCGATCGAGAACCTGGAAAACGCGGAGCGTCGACCGATCCCCCGCCAGGGGCGGATCCGGCGCTGCCGTGTGCGCCACGTCTCCATCCTCCCCGCCTCCGGCAATGAGCTCCCCACCGTGCAGGTCGACTGCCTGCTCGGCGGCCGCGACCATCCACTCCCACTCGGCACCATGGATGAGGCGCGGCCCATCTGCAACGCCTGCACCGCCACCACCGTCTGGCGCGCCGACGAGGACTAGCCACCTGGGCCAACGGCCCAACCGGGCTCCCCCATCGGCGCCGATACTTCCCGTTTCACGCTCGAGCGACCTTTCGAGCCGACTCTTTCCGATATTTCGGGATACCCCACGCTCGAGGCGATGCTCCAGGACAACCCTGGAGCTCCGGGTATCCCGGTATTTCGGCGATCCGGTACGGAACAGACATCGATGCGGCCGACTACGTGGACGGCTTATCCGCCACGTGGCAATGGGGCTTTTCCAGGAATGGACGCGAGCATGAGTACTCGGCACTCCTTCCGCCGATGAACTCCACGCGAAGCCGGATGACGTCTGCGCCGAACAGCAGCTGGCACTCGTCCAGGCCGCACCAGGGACGCGCACGGATCGA
>DASSNI010000009.1:0-5141 GCA_035701385.1 Candidatus Limnocylindria bacterium
GCGGCGGACTGCCGTCCACGAACGTCGCCGCCCTCGCGCTCGGCGGCCTCCAGCGCACGCAGCAGCCGCTCGACGAACGGCTCCCCGGCGGCCAGCGCCTCCTCGTAGGCCGTGGCCATCGCCGGCCAGCACGTATCGGCGAGCAGCAGGTTGCCCTGCACCGTGAAGCCGTCGCGGACCAGGTGCCCGGCCGCAGGGATCGTCTCCGCGCCGGTGTGCGCGGCGGCGCGGCCCTGCGCGTCGACCACGCCGACCTGGCGGATCTCCGGCCGCTCGTCGCCGGCCAGCAGAGCTGCCAGTGTCTGCTCGGCGGTCGAGCCTGCGCGCAGCAGCTCAAGGCCTATCGGCCCGAAGGCGGTGTTGACCGATGCCTGGGTGGCCAGCGCCCCGACGCCCGCTTCGAGCCACGGCACGACCGGCCCAACGCCCAGGAAGTGCGACTGCACGGCGATGCCGAAGCGGCCGGTCTGCGGGTCGCGCGCGACGATCGAGTAGGTCATGCGGGCTACGTTAGCGGTGCGTGACAGCTGCCGTACCATGGAGCTTCGCAGCTGCGGCCGGACCGCCAGCTCTTCGCCGTTCCCGCAGCCGCGGCGCACGGAGGTTGGCCAATGAACGCCTTCATCATCGATCTCGAGAACCGCCCCGGCGCGCTCGCCGACATGGCGGAGGCGATCGCCGAGAAGGGGATCAACATCACCGCCGTCGCAGGGGCCAGCGGGCAGATCTCCGGCTCGATCGCCGTCGTCACCAATGACGAGGACGCCACCCGGTCGGCCCTGCAGGGAGCCGGCGCTCGGTTCAGGGAAGTGGCCCTCACTTCTGCTTCCCTCGAGCACCGGCCCGGTTCGCTGGCCGAAGCGACGCGCAGCCTGGCGAATGCCGGCGTGAACATCGAGGCGCTCATGCCGATGGGCATGGAGGGCAACCGGATCACGGTGGGCTTCGCGGTCGACAATGTCGATGCCGCCAGGTCGGCGCTCGGCGAATCGGCGAGCGTCAGCGCCTGAGGGCCGGCGCCCCGCCTACCCCGGTGTCGTCCGCGGGCCGAGCGCCTGGCGGGCGACATCGGGCACATCTGTCACGAAGCCCCACAGCCCGAAGACGGCCAGATGCTTCATGCGGTCCGGATCGTTGACCACGTAGCAGCCCAGCTGGCGGCCGTAGGCCATCGCCTGCGCGAGTGCCGGTGCGGGATCCATGCCCAGATCTCCCTCGTAGGGATGCACGGCGGCGTGGCCGTGCTCGGTGGCCCAGCGCAGCGCCGGCTCCAGCGGCTGGCCGGGAACGAGCAGGTAGCCGGTGGCCAGACTGGGGTCCAGCGCGTGCGCCTCCTCGATCGCCGCCTCGTCGAACGAGATGACGCTCGCCCGGCCCTCCTCGCGCACCGACCGGCCGCGGAGCGCCTCCACCACCGCCGGCACGGCAGCGCGTGCCTTGATCTCGACCACCAGGCCAACGTCATCGGGCAGCCAGTCCAGGACCTCCGGGAGGGTCGGGATGGTCAGCCCCCTGCCGGCGAACGGGGTCGCGCCGCTGGCATCGGTGAACCGAGCGCCCGCGTCGAACCGGCGCAGCGCGGCCATGCTGAAGCCGGACACGCTGCCGGTGCCATCGGTCGTCCGGTCCAGGGTGTCGTCATGGATGACCGCCAGCTCGCCGTCCTGGCTGAGATGCACGTCGAGCTCGATGGCATCGGCTCCGGCCTCCACCCCGAGCCGGTAGGCCTCCATGGTGTTCTCCGGTGCTTGGGCGGATGCGCCGCGATGCGCCACCACCAGCGTCACAGCGGCACCTCGCCGGGCGGCACGATGGCGGGCTCGAGCGGCGTGGCGAGCGGGGCTTCCTCGGCGGTCGGCGGGGTGCCCTCCGGCACGCTGCGCACGATCCACCAGCCGATGACCATCAGCACCAGCAGCGACAGGATGGCGACCTGGTAGACGATCGCGCCGTTCCGGTCGGCGTCGAGCACGAACACGATCCCGCCGTACATCAGCGGCCCCACCACCGCCGACAGCTTGCCGGCCATGCCGTACAGCCCCAGCATCTCGCCCACCTCTTCGGGCTTCGTGAGGCGCAGCAGCAGGAGCCGATCCGTCACCGCCACGCCGCCCAGCCCGGATCCCAGGATGGCGCCGGCGACGAGGAAGGGGATGCGGTCGAGCCACAGGCCGATGAGCAGCAGTCCCACCGTCCACGAGCCCAGCACCAGCATCAGCGTGCGCTTGGGGCCGAGGCGATCCGCCAGGATCCCCCAGAAGAAGGAGGCGATGACCGCCACCACGATCAGAATGATGAGCACGCCGCGCGCCTCGCCCTGGGTGAAGCCCACGGCGTGGATGGCGAACAGGCTCATCACCGCGATGGCCGTGTTGATCGGATCGGTGTAGAAGAAGCGCCCGACGATGAAGCGCAGCAACCCCGGACGCTGCCGCGCATGCCCGAGCGTGGTGCGCAGCTGCGACCAGGAGCGCAGCGCATCGGCCATCACGAACGCGCCCTTGGCGTGCTGGCGCTCCCGGACGAGCACGAAGATCGGGATGGCGAAAACCGCGAACAGCGAGCCCACCAGCAGGAAGCTGCCCGCCGTGATGTTGCCGTTCGCGTCCGTGGTCAGTCCCAGGAGCAGCGCCGAGACGATGCTGCCGACGTAGCCCAGCGCCACGCCGATCCCGCTGAGGCGGCCCCTTGCCTCCGGCGTGGCCACGTCGGGCAGCAGCGCGTCGTAGTAGATCAGCGCCGCCTGGTAGGCGAAGTTGGCCAGCGCGAAGGCCAGCAGGCCGAGCCGGATGTCGACCAGGCCGATGAGCAGCGTCGGCACGATGCAGCCCACGGTGAACACGAACAGGTATCGCTTCCGTCCGCCGGTGCGGTCGCTCATGGCGCCGAGCACCGGCGAGACCGCCGCGTTCAGCGCCACTGATGCGCTGGCGGCGACCGTGAAGAGCAGCGTGCCCAGCGACTCGCCCAGCGCGCCGGTGGCCCACGGCCCCATGGCGAAGCTGACGATGGCGAAGCTGAAGATCGTGTTGGCGAAGTCGTACAGCGCCCAGCTCACGCCCTCGACCGGGGAGCCGGAGCGTGTCAGCCGGCCGATTCCCGCCCACCAGCTCGCCGGATTGAGGGCCGATGCGCTGACCGTCACCGCCGGATCATAGCCGCCGGCAAACGCGCTACTCTGTGCGCGCCGCTGCGCAGCCTGTACCGAGTCCAACTACGCTGCACGCCGCCCGACACCGAGAAGCGAGAACCCCACCCCCATGACCAGAACCACGCCAGGCGGCCACGTCCTGGAGCCGCATCCGACCGGCATGTTCGCCGCCCTTGGGCGCTTCGACTATCGCTTCCGCTTCGTGCTGCCGATCATCGGATTGCTGCTGGTCATCGGCCTCAACGTCTGGGCCGCGATGGATGGCGGGACCCTGATCCAGGGCGGCTGGGTCATCCCCGGCTCGGAGGAGCAGCGGGCAGCCGATCGGCTGACCGACCGATTCGGCCAGGACCAGACCACGATGCTGGTGGTCTTCTCCGACCCGGACGGCGACGCGGCATCGCCCGAATTCCAGGCGACGGTGGCCGACAGCCTGGCGGCCGTCCGTGACGACTCCTCGGTCACCGAGGTGCTGACCTATGCCGATGCGCCAAGCGCCGAGCTGCTTTCCGAGGACGGCTCGTCGACCCTGGCGGTGATCTACCTGGACAAGGAAGTGGAGTCGGCCGTCGACGACTCGGCGCGCTTGGCGAACGAGATCGACGCGCCCGAGGGCGTGACGACATACGTCACCGGCATCCCGCAGCTGTACCACGAGTTCAACGACAAGATCGAGCGCGACCTCGTCACCGCCGAGATGGTGAGCCTGCCGATTGCCCTGCTCATCCTGCTGGCCGTGTTCGGCACGCTGGTCGCCGCCGGCCTGCCGATTCTGATGGCCGGGCTGGCGCTACCCACCGTGTTCGCGGTGGTGAGCCTGCTGGCCAAGCAGCTCGAGATGAGCATCTTCGTCAACAACCTTGCCAGCATGATCGGGCTGGCGCTGGCCATCGACTACTCGCTGTTCATGGTCAGCCGCTTCCGCGAGGAGCTGCGCCACCACGACGTGGAGATCGCCCTGGAGCGGATGATGGGCAGCGTGGGGAAGGCGGTGGCGGTCAGTGGGATCGCCGTAGCCATCGGCCTTTCCAGCCTGGCCGTGTTCGACGCCGCGGCCCTCCGCTCAATGGGCATCGCCGGCGTGGTGACCGTGGGCGCAACACTGCTGGTGGGACTAACCGTGCTGCCCAGCCTGCTGGCCATCCTGGGGCCGCGCGTGAACCGGCTTCGCATTCCGCTGCCCCGGGCGCTGCGGCTGATCGAGGACGACCCCGCGGCAGCCGACCGGCGGCAGGGCCATGGCGCGTGGGCCTGGATTGCGGCCCGGGTCATGCGGCGGCCGATCCTCATCGCGCTGCCGGTGCTGGCCGTGCTGCTGATCGCCGGCGCGCCGTTCCTGAACATCCAGCTGTCGACCGGCCAGAACCTGGAGGACCTGCCGCCAACGCCGGCGCGCATCGGCTTCGAGAAGATAGTCAATGAGTTTCCGGGTGGCGAGTCCGATCCGATCACGGCGGTCGTCACCTGGCCGGGCGCCGACCTGCAGCAGGGCATCCCGGCTGACCGGCTGGCCGCGCTCGAGCGCTACGTGACGGACGTCGAGGCGCTGCCGCACGTGAAGGACGTGGAGTCGATCCTGGACGTGCCGCCCGGCATGGACGCCGCTCAGTACCAGCAGCTGCTGACCGTGCGGTTCGACCAGTGGCCCGCCGAAATGCCGCCCCAGCTGGTCGACAGCCTGCGTGACCAGGTGGCCGGCGACACGGCCCGGATCCGCGTCTTCGCTGATGTGCAGCCGGATTCCGATGCCGGCCGCGAACTGGTAGGCGAGGTGCGCGACCTCACTCCGCCGGATGGCGCCGAGGTGCTCACCGCCGGCCTGCCAAGCCGCTCTGCCGACTTCATGACCAGCTTCCGGGCCTCCGTGCCGACCGCGGTGCTGATCGTGGTGGCGGTCACCGGCCTGGTCCTGTTCCTGACGTTCGGCTCCGTGTTCCTGCCGGTCAAGGCGGTGCTCATGAGCCTGCTGAGCATCACGGCCAGCTTCGGG
>DASSNI010000010.1:0-2401 GCA_035701385.1 Candidatus Limnocylindria bacterium
GTAGAGGGACAGGACCTCGATGCCGCGGTCCGGCGCGGCCTTGACGATGGGGCGGATGGCCTCTACCCCCTGGACGTGGCCGGCAATGCTCGGCAGTCCCCGGGCAGCCGCCCAGCGGCGGTTGCCATCCATGATGATCGCGACGTGTCTCGGGCGCTCTCGCAAGGGCGCCTCAGACCTCCATGACTTCCGCTTCCTTGCGCTCGGCGCGGCCGTCCACGGCCTCCACGTAGCGGTCCGTCAGGCGCTGCAGGTTCTCCAGCTCGCGGCGCTCCTCGTCCTCGGACAGGTCCCCGTCGCGCAGCGCCTTCTTGAGCTGGTCCGCGGCGTCACGGCGGTGGTTGCGAACCTCCACCCGCGCCTCCTCGGCACGCCGCCGCACCTGCTTGACCATCTCCTTGCGCCGCTCCTCGGTCAGCGGCGGCACGCTTAACCGCACCACCGTGCCATCGACGTTGGGCATGAGGCCGATGTCACTGCGGGTGATGGCCTTCTCGATGGCCGACAGGACGGATCGGTCCCAGGGCTGGATGACGATCAGGTGTGGGTCCGGGGTGCTGATGCCCGCGATCTGCTGCAGCGGCGTGGGGGTGCCGTAGTAGTCGACCGCGATCCGCTCGACCAGCGCCGTGGACGCGCGGCCGGTGCGGATGCCGGCGAAGTCCCGCTCCATGGCCTCCAGCGCGCGCTGCATCTTCGGCTCGGCTGCGCTCAGCGCCTCGTGCGTCATGACGTCACCTCCCCGGCGATGAGTGTCCCGATCGACTCGCCGCGCACCGCCCTGGCGATGTTGCCCGGCTGCGTCATGTCGAACACGACGATCGGCATCTCGTTGTCCATTGCCAGGCTCACCGCCGTGGCATCCAGCGCTCCCAGCCGGTTGGCCAGCAGGTCGGTGTAGCTGATCTGGCTGTAGCGGTTGGCCGAGGGCTCCTTCTCGGGATCGGCATCGTACACCCCGTCCACCCGGGTGGCCTTCAGGATGACTTCGGCGCCGATCTCGACCGCGCGCAGCGTGGCCGCGGTATCGGTCGTGAAGTAGGGATTGCCGGTTCCGGCCACCAGCACCACCGCGCGCCCCTTCTCCAGGTGGCGAATGGCGCGGCGCCGGATGTACGGCTCGCAGATCTCCGGCATGGCGATGGCCGACAGCACGCGCGTCGGGCAGCCTGCCTGCTCCAGCGCATCCTGGATGGCCAGGCCGTTCATCACGGTGGCCAGCATGCCCATGTAGTCGGCGGTGGAGCGGTCCATGCCGCTGGCCGCCGCCGACAGGCCGCGGAATATGTTGCCGCCACCGACCACGATGGCGATCTGCGGACCGCTCTCGCGGGCCGCTGCGACCTGCGCCGCGATGTCGCGCGCCACGTCCGGATCGATGCCGTACTGCCGGGACCCCATCAGGGATTCGCCGGACAGCTTCAGTAGGACCCGCCCGTAGCGCGCTCCGCTCGCCGGGTCGGCCACCTAGGCGGCCTCCTCGTCGGTGCCCTCTTCAGCGGTCTCGCCGACGGCCATGCGCACGAAGCGCGCGACCCGGATGTTCTCGCCCAGCAGGGCGATCTTCTCCGTGATCAGGTCGCCGACCCGCATGTCGGTGTCCCGGTACGGCTGCTCGAGCAGCGCGACCGATTCGAGCCACTTGTTCATGCGGCCGTCCACGATCGTCTCGATGCGGTCCGCCGGGCGCCCCTCGGCCTCCGCCTCGGCCGCGAAGGCGCGGCGCTTCTCGTCGAGCACCTCGGCCGGAACATCGTCACGGCTGACGTACAGCGGTCCAAGGCCGGCGACCTGCATCGCCAGCTCGCGGGCCAGCTGCTGGAAGTCATCGGTGCGGGCCACGAAGTCGGTCTCGCAGTTCAGCTCCAGGAGCACGCCGAGACGGGCGCCGTGGTGGATGTAGCTGGCCACGATGCCCTCGCGGGCCTCGCGTCCGGCCTTCTTGGCAGCGGTCGACAGTCCCTTGGCGCGCAGCCAGGCGACGGCCTTCTCGGTGTCGCCGCCGCTCTCCTCGAGCGCCCGCTTGCAGTCCATGATGCCGGCGCCCGTCTGCTCGCGCAGCGTCTTGACGTCCTCGGGCTTGATCATCGTTGTCTGGGTCATTCCTTCCTGATCCTCGCTGGTCCGATGCCGATCACTCGGCCTCGGACGGTGTCTCGTATTCGCTTCCCTCTTCGGCGGCTTCGGCGGCGCGCCGCGCTCGCGCGCGACGCTCTTCCTCCTCGTCCTCCTCCGGCTCCGGCTCGAACACGAGGGCCTCGCCGGCGGCCAGTGCCGCGGTGTAGTCCGCGTCGCTGCCGAGGGCCGTCTCGTCGACCGGCGGCATCGCCTCGGCCTGCTCGATCTCCTCGTCGAGCTGCGCCTGGCGCTCCTGCTGGGCGGCGAGCACCGCATCGGCCAC
>DASSNI010000011.1:0-3557 GCA_035701385.1 Candidatus Limnocylindria bacterium
CCGGAATGCCTGTGCCATGGGCGGAGCATGGTACCGGCTGCGCCGCTTGCCAAACGTGCTACATCGGCATATCGTGTTTGGCGATGGACATCTCGGTGCCATGGGCGATCGCGCTAGGCGTGGCGGGCGGCCTGGGCGTACTGGTGTTTCTGGGCGCGCGGTCGGTCGGCTCGAACGCTCTGCTCCCCTGGCTGGCGCGCCGGCTCGCCTACCTCACCGCCGGCGGGCTCATCGGCTTCCTGGCGATTGGGTTCCCGCCCGCCTGGCCACCGCTGGCGTTCATCGGCGGCATCCTGGCCATCTCGACGGTCCGTGACCGGCGGATGCACGACACCGCGCTGCTCCTCGCCGGCTTCGGTGGCGCATGGGCCGTCCTGGTCGGCTGGTCGATCCGGAACGACCTGGCCGATCCGTCGGTCTACGGCTCGCCGGAGACCTTCGGCTGGTTCCTGTTCGGCTGCGGCGTGCTGGGGGCGGGGCTGCTGGTGCTCATCGGCCAGGCGCTGGCTGAACGGCGGTCCTAGCCGGCGGCGTCCCGGATCACCCGCGCGACGTCATCGAAGGTCACCTCCGTCTGCGCCCCGCTGTCCAGGTTGCGGACGGTGAGCGACTCGCCGTCGCCCGCGATCACGGCCCAGGCCGCGCCGAGCTTCGCCGCGCTCTCCAGCTGCTTGCCCAGCTTGCGGGACGAGGTATCGGCGCGGGTCCGCAGCCCCGCGTCGCGCAAGGTGGCCGCCACCCGCAGGCGGCGTTCGAAGTCATCCGGCTCGGCGGAGAGGACCGCCACCAGCGGACCCTGCGGTAGCGCGGCGCCGGCCTCCTCGGCGGCGATCTGCACGCGGTCGATGCCCAGTCCGAAGCCGATTCCCGGCGTCGGGCGGCCGCCCAGCAGCTCCACCAGCCCGTCGTAACGGCCGCCGCCGGCCAGCGCCTGCTGCTGTCCTTCGCGACCCTCGACGAAGAACTCGAAGGTGGTGCGCGTGTAGTAGTCCAGCCCGCGCACGATTCCCGGATCGATCTCGTAGCGCACCACCAGGGCATCCAGCAGGCGCAGGACGCCATCGAAGTGCTCGCGGCACGGGTCGCACAGGTGATCGACGCTGCGCGGCGCGCCCGCTGCCAGCTCGGGGTCCAGCTGCCGGTCGTCGAGCACCCGCAGCGGGTTGACCTGCAGCCGGCGACGGGAGTCATCGGACAGGCGGTCAAGGTGGGGCGTGAAGTAGTCGAGCAGTGCCTGGCGGTAGCCCGGGCGGCAGGCTGCATCGCCGATGGAGTTCAGGTGCGCGACGGCTCCGCTGACGCCTGCCTCCAGGATGAAGCGATGCGCCAGCTCGATGAGCTCGGCGTCGACCATCGGCCCCGGGTCGCCCAGCACCTCGACGTCCCACTGTGTGAACTGCCGGTAGCGGCCGGCTTGCGGCCGGTCGTAGCGGAACATCGGTCCCAGCATCCAGACCCGCAGGGGGCCGGGGCGGACGTGCAGGCCGTGTTCGATGAAGGAGCGCACGATGCCGGCCGTCGGCTCGGGGCGCAGCGCCCATTCGGCGCGCGACTCGTCGGAGCCGGCGGCGCCGGAGACGCGGAACATCTCCTTCTCCACGGCGTCCGAGGACTCGCCGAGGCCGCGCGCGAACAGCTCCACGCGCTCGAACATCGGGATGTCAACCCGGTCGAAGCCATAGCGCCGGCTCAGATCGGCGGCCAGTCCCTCAAGGCGCGTCCAGGCAGCGCCCTCTTCGGGGAGGAGATCGCGCGTGCCGCGTGGTGCGGCGATCTGGCGAGCCACGGGACGAGTGTACCGGTGACCGCTGCGCGCTCCGGCGCAATAATCCGCGCCTGAGCGGAGGATGGCGACGCTGAACACGGTCCGGCTCGCACGGGCGGGCCTGCTGCTTCTCCTGGTGCTGGCGACCGCGGCCTGGCTGCCGGCCGGCGCCCGCGCGGTGGAGACATCGACCCGCGTGACGGCCAGCACGGTGTACACCGTCGCGCCGCAGCGGGGCGTGGTCCGCGTGGACGTTCGCGGGCAGGTGACAGTGATCGGCAACGTGGGCTCGCTCGGCAGCTTCACCATCCGGCTGCCGGAGGGACGTCGTTACCGGGCGCAGGTGGCGGGCCAGCCGGCGCGCGTCCGGGTGACCGTGGTGACCCCGGACGCCTTCGACGACCCGGTGACGATCATCCCGGCGACGCCGCTGAGCGGCGGCCAGTCGGCGACCTTCCGGATGAGCTTCGAGCTCGGCCAGGACGACGCCCTGGGCCAGGTCGACGTGCGGCAGATGGTGGCCGCCTTCCCGATCGAGGCAGCCGGGTCCGCCGGCGTGCCGGGCAGCAGCGTATCGGTCGTCATCCCGTCCGGCTGGGAGCTGGATGTCATCGGCAGCGAGCTGCCCCGCCGCGGGCCGCACACCGGTGGCGGCTTCACCTACCGCTGGACCGATATCGACGACCCCGCCGGCTTCGGCTCCTTCGTGACCGCCGACCGTGCCGACGTCCCCGACGCTTTCCTGCGCTCGAGCGTGACCACGTCGCGGGTGCGCGGCGAGGACGTCTCGATCACGGTGCTCGCCTGGCGCGACGACCTGCGCTGGGGGCAGCACGTGGCCGCGCGGATCGCCGAGGCACTGCCCACGCTCAGCAACCTCATCGGCCTGCCCTACATCGGCCAGGCGACCATGGTCGTGCGCGAGACCTCGGCGCGCAGCATCGGCGGCTACGCGGGCGTGTTCGAAGGCAACCTGCGCCAGGACGACATCAAGATCGCCTTCGACGTGGACGACGGCGTGGTGGTCCACGAGGCTGCGCACGCCTGGTTCGACTCGAAGCTGGCCGTGGAGCGCTGGATCCTGGAGGGTTTCGCCTCGTACTACGCCGATCAAGTGGTGCGGGCGGCCGGCTGGCAGGGCCGCCAGGTGGAGCTGAGCGACGAGCTGCAGCAGCACGCCATCCCGCTCATCCGCTGGGGCGGCCTGGGCGAGGAGGACGACTTCACCGAGCTGTACGCCTACGGCGCCTCGCTGCGCCTGGCGCGGTCGATCGCCGAGCGCGCGGGCGGCGACGGGCTGGCGATGGTCTGGGCGGCAATGATCGACCGCGAGTACGCCTACCAGCCGATGGGCCGTTCGCGCGACGAGGAGCCCGAGCAATGGCCGTTCTCGCCGGGTGACTCGCGCTACTTCCTGGACCTCCTCGAGGAGCGCACCGACCGCGACTTCAGTGAGCTTTTCGAGGAGCTGGTGTTCGAGCCTGCCGACGTGTTCGGGCTCACCAGCCGATCGCTGACCCGCGCCCAGTACCACGCCCTACCGGCCCAGCTGCCCGGCTGGCGCGTGCCGGAGATCCTGCGGCGCGACATGGACCGCTGGGATTTCGGCAGCGCCGGACAGCGCATCGCCGATGGCGTGGCCATGTCCCAGGCCTGGAAACGCTCCGCGCAGCTCGCCCAGCAGCTGGGCCTGCCGCTGGCTGATGACGTGCGCCAGCGCTGGGAGTCCGGCGATACCCGCGGCGCGCTGACGACCGCGCAGCACACCGTGGAGGCGCTGCAGGCACTTGCG
>DASSNI010000012.1:0-12649 GCA_035701385.1 Candidatus Limnocylindria bacterium
GGACCACCAGGTCCACCAGCTGCTGGCCTCCCTGCCACATGTCGGTGGCGAAGTAGGCGCCGCCGTTGTTGAGCAGGACCGGGGTGCTGTAGTTGCTGACCCGCTTCAGCGCCTGTGACTCGGTGGCCTTGCTGTCCCAGCCCTCGCCGGCGCCCGGCGCGTAGCAGGCCTTGTTGTAGATCATCACCCAGTTCGCGGCGGGCTCGATGCCCTGCGTGCCCTTGGCGCCACCGCAGTACTTCCACTGCGCCGCGCCGTCGCTGGCGGTCAATGTGCCCATCAGCGCCTTCTCGCCGCAGTACACCATGGTCCTCGACCAGTCGTCCTTGTCGCCGTTGGTGGTGGTGCGGTTCAGCCCCCAGCCGTTGTGACGGTCACCCAGCTCGGTGCTGCCGTACGGGTTCGGGTAGCCGTTGCCGTGGCCCAGGTAGACGACCACGTTCGCGCCCTCGACCGCGTTGCGCACCCGCGCCCAGGTAGCGCGCGGCGAGTAGACCTTCACCACCTCTGCGCCCGCCTCCTTGGCCACCTCGGCGATGCTGTTGCCGGTTGACCGGTAGCCGTCGGTCATGCTGCCCGTCGGCCCGACGATGATCACCACCTTGAGCGGAACGGGCTCTTCGGCAGCGGCCACCGGGGTGGCGGCGAACGTCGCCCAGGCAAGGGCCAGGGTGAGGGCGGAGGTGATGGCGGCGCGAAGGCGGTCTGGCAACAGGGTTCCTCGGTCGGGATGACGGGCGGTGTGCGGCACAAGGGTCGGCTGCGGTGAGCACGAACCCAATGCCCCGATGGTTCCCGACGCTCGCTGACCTTGGGGCCATGTGCTCGCAGGCAACGGCCGCCCAAAGGACTAGTCCTGCTGGTAGGCCAGCACCACCAGCAGCCGATCAACCCGGCGGAAGTCCAGCGCGGGGCGGACGAAGCCGGTCTGGGTCAGGGCATTGGCGTCCTGCTGTACCGCCTGGATCTGGCCGATGAGCAGGCCCTTGGGATACGGGCTGCGGGCCGCACCCTCGGACAGCTCCAGGCCGGCGGTCACCACCGGGTCGCCCTCGGTCAGCTCCTCGGTGACGTCCACCTGGACCATGACCAGCTGCCCGCCCAGCTGGCCCTGCACCAGGCCCAGCGCCCGGCTGCGCTGGTCCAGCGCAACCACGTTCGAGCGGGTGTCGACGATGAAGCGCACCGTGGCCGTGTCGCTGCCGGTGGCGACCACCGTGCCGGCCAGCGCGCCCGCGCCCTCCGCCGATCCGACGACAGGCATCCCGACCTGCAGGCCCTCGTCGCTGCCCGCGTCGATGCCGATGTCCCAGGTGAAGTTCGACGGGTCGCGGCTGATGACGCGCACCGGCAACAGCTCCATGCCCAGGCTCTGGGTCAGGCCAAGCAGCTGCCGCAGCTCGGCGTTCTCGGCGGCGGCTTCCTGCAGCTCGGTGATCCGCTGCTCAGCACCGGCCAGCGCGCGCCGCAAGTCATCGTTCTCGGTGCGCAGCCGATCGATCTCGCCGATGGTGCCGAACACGCCGGCGATCCCCGCGCCGATCCCCCCGATCGTCTGCCGGATCGGATCCAGGGCGCGCTGGCTGACGCGCTGCAGGGTGAGAGCCGCCTCGGTCTGGCTGGCGAGCAGGAGCAGCAGCGAGACGATGGTGAAGGCAGCGAACCACAGCCCGTTGCGATTGCGCCGGTGTGGGCCGCCGATCATCGGTCCGCCTGAGCCGATGGCGCGCCAGCGCTCGTCAGCGCGGCGCGCGGGTGTACTGCTCGCTGACCAGCACGCGCTCCAGAGCGTCCAGGTCCTCCAGGACGCGCCCGGTGCCGCGCACCACGCAGGTCAGCGGATCGTCGGCGATGTGGACCGGCATCTGGGTCGCCTCGGCGACGCGCTTGTCCAGGCCAACCAGCAGCGCCCCGCCGCCGGCGAGCACGATGCCCTGGTCCATGATGTCGGCCACCAGCTCCGGCGGCGTCTCCTCGATCGTCTCCTTGATGGCGTCGATGATCTCGGCCACCGAGGGCTCCAGCGCCTCGCGGATCTGGTCGCCGCCCACCTCCACGCTGCGCGGCAGGCCGGTGAGCAGGTCGCGGCCGCGGAAGGTGACGGTGCGCGGGCTCTCCGACGGGTAGGCCGAGCCGACCGCGATCTTGATCTCCTCGGCGGTGCGCTCGCCCATCAGCAGGTTGTACTCGCGGCGGGCGAAGCTGACGATGTCGGTGTCCATCTCGTCGCCGCCGATGCGCACGCTGCGGCTGACCACGATGCCGCCCAGGCTGATGACGGCGACCTCGGTGGTGCCGCCGCCGATGTCCACGATCAGTGAGCCCGACGGCTCGGAGACCGGCAGGCCGGCGCCGATAGCGGCGGCCATCGGCTCCTCGATCAGGCGCGCCCAGCGCGCGCCGGCGTTCACCGTGGCGTCCCGCACGGCACGCTTCTCGACCTCCGTCACGCCCGACGGGATGCCGACCAGCACCCTCGGCCGCCGGATCTGGGCGAAGCGCTCGTGCACCTTGGCGATGAAGTAGCGAATCATCTGCTCGGTGACGTCGAAGTCGCTGATGACCCCGTCCCGCAGCGGGCGGATGGCCACGATGTTGGCCGGCGTGCGGCCGACCATGCGCTTCGCCTCGGCGCCGATGGCCAGCACCCGCTTCGTGCGCGTGTCCATGGCCACCACGCTCGGCTCGCTGATCACGATGCCGCGGTGGCGCACGGTGACGAGCGTGTTCGCGGTGCCGAGATCGATGCCGACGTCGTGGCTGAGGATGCCGAGCAGGCCGTCGAAGAGTCCCAAGGATTCGCCTCGTGGTGCGTGGCGGAGCGTGGCACCGACGCGTCCGCTGTGGGGTTCGATGGGCGTGGCAACCCTAGCACACGCCCCTTGTCTGACGGTCTGAAGTCAGGTCCTGTAGCGTGTGTGGGTGAGTGGACGGCTGCGCGTCCTCATCGAGGAGGCGCCCAAGGGCAAGCGCTGGGTCGCCATCGCCGCCGACTGGCCCGGCCTGGAGCGCAACGGCCCGTCCGAGGCGGCGGCCATCGAGAAGCTGCTCACGTACGTTCCGCGCTACCTGAAGGTCGCGAGACGCGCGCGGCTGGGCGCCGAGCTCGAGCGCCAGGACGAGCACGAGGTCGTCGGGCGCCACACCGGCACCGGGTCCACCGACTTCTGGGGCATCTCCTTCGCGCCATCGGACGAGGATCGGGAGCCGATGGACCCCGCGACCTTCGAGAGGAACGCCTCATTGCTGCGCGCGGCCTGGGCCGAGTTCGACGAGGTGGCCCGCGGCGTGTCCGCCGAGCTGCGGAAGGGACCGCGCGGCGGCGGCCGCTCGCGCGACGAGATCGTGGGCCACGTGCTGCGCGTGGAGAGCGGCGACTTCGCCAGGCGCGTCGGGGTACCGGAGCCTGCCGAGTGGCAGGAGCTGCTGCCGGCGAAGGGCCGTACGGCGCATCGGGATCAGTTCATCGAGGCCATGCGCGCCTGGCCGGCCGAGGAGAAGCCGCTCGGCAAGTGGACGCTGCCGTACCTGCTGCGCCACGCGGCATACCACGTGCTGGACCACGCCTGGGAGATGGAGGATCGGGACCTGACTGAGCCGGCATCCGCGCATGGCTAGGCCGCCCTCGACCGTCCCGCTGCTGCGGCCGGCCGCGGATGCCGCTGCCCGCCTGGTCGCCGGCGAGCATCACGACCCACACGCCATCCTGGGCCTGCACGGCGGCGAGCACGGATCGGTGGTCCGCGCCTTCCACCCCGAGGCGACCGGCGTGGAGCTGCTGGCCGGCGGCGCGGCCATTCCCATGGAGCCGCTGGGCGGCGGCCTGTGGGGGGTGGCTGCGACGCTCGCGCCGGGCGACCCGTATCGGCTCCGCTTTCGCTTCGCCGACGGCAACGACTGGGAGCGCGACGACCCGTATCGCTTCATGCCGACGCTCGGCGAGCTGGACCTGCACCTCATCGCAGAAGGCAGCCACGAGCGGCTGTGGGAGGTGCTGGGCGCGCACCCGCGCCAGCACGGCGGCGTGGCCGGCGTGGCCTTCGCGGTGTGGGCGCCGAACGCGCGCACCGTCCGCGTGGTCGGCGACTTCGACCGCTGGGACGGACGCCTCTTCCCGATGCGCTCGCTCGGGGCCAGCGGAGTGTGGGAGCTGTTCGTGCCCGGTATCGGCCCCGGCGAGCTCTACAAGTACGAGGTGCTCGGCGCCGATGGCAGGCTGCGCGTCAAGGCGGACCCGCTCGCCTTCGCGCAGCAGGTGCGACCCGAGACGGCGTCGCGCGTCTGGGACATCGGCTCCGATGGAGGCTGGGACGCCGGCTGGACCGATGCCGACTGGATGGCGCGCCGCGCCGCGGCGGACCCGTACCGCACGCCCATGGCCATCTACGAAGTGCACCTTGGCTCGTGGATGCGGAACGCCGACGGCTCCTGGCTCGGCTATCGCCAGGCCGGTGAGCAGCTGGCGGAGCACTGCCGTCGCTTCGGCTTCACCCACGTCGAGCTGCTGCCGGTGGCCGAGCACCCATTCGACGGCTCGTGGGGCTACCAGGTCACCGGCTACTACGCGCCAACCGCCCGTTTCGGCTCACCGGATGACTTCCGCGCCATGGTCGACACGCTGCACGGTGCGGGCATCGGCGTGATCCTGGACTGGGTGCCGGCCCACTTCCCGAACGACGAGTTCGCGCTGCGCCAGTTCGACGGCACCGCGCTCTACGAGCACGGCGATCCGCAGCGCGGCCAGCATCCGGACTGGGGGACGCTCATCTTCGACTACGGGCGGCCGGAGGTTCGCAACTTCCTGGTTGCCAACGCACTGTTCTGGCTGGACCGCTTCCACGTCGACGGCCTGCGGGTGGACGCAGTGGCCTCGATGCTCTACCTGGACTACTCGCGCAAGGCCGGCCAGTGGACGCCGAACGAGTTCGGTGGCAACGAGAACCTGCAGGCCATCGCCTTCCTGCGCGAGATGAACGAGAAGGTCTACCGGCTGCATCCCGGCGCCATCACCGTGGCCGAGGAGTCCACCGCCTTCCCGGGCGTCTCGCGGCCCACCTACCTGGGCGGGCTGGGCTTCGGCTTCAAGTGGGACATGGGCTGGATGCACGACACGCTGGCCTACTTCCACGAGGACCCGGTTCATCGGCGCTACCACCACAACCGGCTGACCTTCCGCGGCCTGTACCTGCAGACCGAGCATTTCGTGCTGCCGCTGTCGCACGACGAGGTGGTGCACGGCAAGGGCTCGCTGCTGAACAAGATGCCGGGCGACGAGTGGCAGCGTTTCGCCAACCTGCGCTGCCTGCTGGCCAACATGTACGCCCAGCCGGGCAAGAAGCTGCTGTTCATGGGCACCGAGCTGGCGCCCTGGACGGAGTGGAACCACGACACCGCGCTCGACTTCGGCCTGGCCGATGAGCCGATGCGCGCCGGGCTCGGCCGCTTCCTGTCGGATCTCGGCGCCCTGTACCACGGCACGCCGGCGCTGTGGGCCGCCGACCCTGACCCGGAGACCTTCAGCTGGATTGACGCGTCCGACGTCGAGGCCTCCGTCTTCTCGTGGATCCGCCGCGCAGGCGACGAGGTGGCGGTGGTGGTCCAGAACCTGACCCCGGTGCCGCGCTCCGGCTACCGCCTGGGCCTGCCGGCGGCGGGCTCGTGGCGCGAGGCGCTGAACAGCGACTCGGAGCACTACGGCGGCTCGAACCTCGGCAACCTGGGGAACCTGGTTGCGGAGGAGCGCGCCTGGCACGGGCAGCCGGCCTCCGTCGAGCTGATGCTGCCGCCGCTGGCCACGCTGGTGCTGCTGCCGGCCTAGCCGCGCTGCATGGCCGCCGCCAGCCGGCGGACGAACGGGTCGTCCACCAGCTCATCCAGCGGCACGGGCAGCGGCACCGACCAGTTCGGATGCTGGTCGACGGTGCCCGGCAGGTTCGGGCGTGCGGTGAGCCGCAGCGCATCCTCCAGGGTGGCGGCCACGAGCAGCGCCGGCGAGCGCGCCAGCGCGCCGTGGACGCGCAGCACGACCTCGTCGAGCGACGCCGACGAGCGGACGCCGGCGACGGCACGCAGCCGATCGCGCAGGGCGCGCAGGCCCTCCGCATCGGGCGGCAGGCCGGCTCGCCGTTGCAGGTCGAGGTCGGCGCCGGTCCAGGTGCCGGCGACGGTGGGCAGGTCGTGGGTGGTGACCGCGGCCAGCGCCCGGGTCGGATACTCGGCCGGCGGCCGCGTTTCGAAGTAGGCCAGACGGTACGAGAGCACGCCCCGCGCGGCCAGCGCCCGGCGCACGCGCGCGTCAACCGTACCCAGGTCCTCGCCGACCACGAAGGCGCCGGCGCGCGCGGCCTCGATGGCCACGATCGCCAGCAGCTCCCGCCACGGATAGCGCACGTAGGCGCCGGACGCCGGACCCTCGCCGACCGGCAGGCACCACAGCCGGAACAGGCCCATGGCGTGGTCGATGCGCAGGCCGCCGGCATGGCGCAACGCCGCGCGGATGGCCTCGATGAAGGGGCGGTGGCCGCTCTCGCGCAGCCGTGCCGGCGCGAAGGGCGGCATGCCCCAGTCCTGACCGGCCGGGTTGAAGACGTCCGGTGGTGCGCCGATGTTCAGCTCGTTCGCCAGCAGGTCCTGGAAGGCCCACGCATCGGCGCCGTCGCGGTCGACGCCGATCGGCAGGTCGTGGACCAGGGGAATCGTCCGTCCCGCCACCCTGAGCTGCTCGTCGAGGAGCCATTGCACCCATTCGTGGAAGGCCACGCGCTCGGCGTGGTCGCGCCGGAAGCGGGCCACCGCCGCTCCCGCTGGCCGGCGCAGCTCCTCCGGCCACCTTCGCCACGACGAGCCGTGGCGCTCGGCGATGGCCGTGTAGCTCGACCATTCGCCCAGGCCCCGGCCAATGGCGTCCGCGTAGTCACGCGGCGCCGACCGCTGCCCGGTCCCGCGCCAGATCAGCTCGAGGCCGCGCACCTTGAGCTCGAGTACCGCGTCCCGGTCGATCCTCGCCCCGCCGTTGAGCGCACGCCCGGCGGCCTCGAGCCGCGCCAGCTCTCCGCCGAGCGGGCCCGCGGCACCGGGAACGTCCGCCAGCCGCAGGTAGAGCGGGCTGCGGAAGCGACGGCTGGCCGGGGAGTACGGGCTGGCGGGGATGGGCGGAACCGGGGCCGTGGCCAGCAGCGGGTTGACGAGCAGCATCCCCGCGCCAAGCGCGGCGGATGCCTCCCCGAGGCGCGCCAGGTCCGCCAGATCGCCGATTCCCCAGCTGCCGCGCGATCGCGTGGCGTACAGCTGGGCCGACCATCCCCAGCGCCGCTCGGTGGGGATCGGGCAGCTGCGGGGCGCGACCAGGAGCAGGGCCTCGCCGGCGTCAGTGCCGAGCCGGTGGTAGCCGGTGGGCAGGTCACGTGGCAACCGGTCGACCCAGCCGAGGGGCGTGCCGTCCTCCAGGGTCAGCTCGCCGGGCCGCGGCAGCCGGGCGCCGCGGCGCGCGACCAGCACCGGGTCCTCGGCCCCGCCCCGGCCCCCCATCGCCGCCGCGATTCGTGCGCGCACGGGGGCGGGAACCCGCCGCTGTCGTTGCCAGGCGTCGCGGTAGGAGCCGGCGACCGTTCGGCCGTCCCCCGGTGGCCGTGTCACCGCCGCCGCATGAGGAAGGCCACGACGCTGCGCGGCTGGACGCCGTAGGTCGTGCCACCGCGGTGCAGCGCGCCGTCCTCCAGCGTCGGAGGCTCGGCGCGAACCGTGTCGAGCGCCAGCTCCCAGGGGCGGCCGCCGTTCTCCGGCAGGCGGAAGCGGGCCGGCTCCTCGCCCGCGTTGAGAATCACCAGCAGCGTGTCGTCCTCGATGCGCTCGCCGTGCTGCGCCCGCTCGTCGATCGCGTCGCCGGCCAGCCGCAGCCCGATGGTGCGCACCGCCTCGGCATGCCACTGCTCGTCGCTCACCTCGCGCCCATCGGGCCCGTACCAGGTGAGGTCCTTCACCGACGAGCCACGGATCCGCCGGCCCTGGAAGAAGCGACGCCGCTGCAGAACGGGGTGCGCCCGGAAGAAGGCCAGCAGGCCCCGGGTGAACTCCAGGAGCTCCGCATCGGCCTCCGAAAGGTCCCAGTCGAACCAGCTGACCTCGTTGTCCTGGCAGTAGGCGTTGTTGTTGCCGCGCTGCGTACGGCCCATCTCGTCGCCGCCCAACAGCATGGGCACGCCCTGGCTCAGCACCAGGGTCGCCAGGAAGTTGCGCTTCTGCTGCTGCCGCGCGGCGTTGATGGCCGGGTCGTCGGTCTCCCCCTCCACGCCGAAGTTCATGCTCTGGTTGTTGTTCTCGCCGTCGCGGTTGTCCTCGCCATTTGCCTCGTTGTGCTTGTGCTCGTAGCTCACCAGGTCGTGCAGCGTGAAGCCGTCGTGGGCGGTCACGAAGTTGATGGAGGCATGCGGCTGCCGGCCGCCCTCGGCGTAGAGGTCTGACGAGCCTGAAAGCCGATAGGCCAGCTCGGCGGCCTCGCCGCCGATGCCCTTCCAGAAGCGGCGCACCGAATCGCGGTACTTGCCGTTCCACTCGGCCCAGCCGACGGGGAAGTTGCCGACCTGGTAGCCCCCGGGGCCGACGTCCCACGGCTCGGCGATCAGCTTTGCCTGGCTGATGACCGGATCCTGGTGGACGATGTCGAAGAAGCTGCCGAGCTTGTCGACGTCGTGGAGCTCGCGGGCCAGGGCCGATGCCAGGTCGAAGCGGAAGCCGTCCACGTGCATCTCGGTGATCCAGTAGCGCAGGCTGTCCATGATCAGCTGCAGGCTGCGGGGATGGACCGCGTTCAGCGTGTTGCCGGTGCCGGTGTAGTCGACGTACAGCCGCGGATCCTCCGGCGACAGCCGGTAGTAGGCGGCGTTGTCGATGCCCCGGAAGCAGAGCGTCGGGCCCAGGTGGTTGCCCTCGCCGGTGTGGTTGTAGACCACGTCCAGGATCACCTCGATGCCGGCGTCGTGCAGCCGCTTGACGGCGCTCTTGAACTCGCCCACCGGATCGTCGGTGGCGGCGTAGCGCGACTCGGGAGCGAAGAAGCCGATGGTGTTGTAGCCCCAGTAGTTCGTGAGGCCGCGCTCGACCAGGTGGCGGTCGTTGACGTGCTGGTGCACGGGCAGCAGCTCCAGGGCGGTCACCCCCAGCGAAGTCAGGTGGTCGACCACGGCGGGGGAGGCCAGGCCGGCGTACGTGCCGCGCAGCTCGTCGGGCACCTCGGGGTGCAGCGCCGTGAAGCCCTTGACGTGCGCCTCGTAGATGACCGTCTGCTCCCACGGGGTCTTCAGCGGCCGGTCGTCGCTCCACACGAAAGCGGGATCGACCACCACGCACTTCGGCACGTTGGGCGCCGAGTCACGCTCGTCCGGCTGGTCGTCCTCGCCGCCGACGTGGTAGCCGAACAGCCGGTCGCTCCAGTCGATTGGCCCGTCGATGCGCTTGGCGTAGGGATCCATCAGCAGCTTGCGGGCGTTGAAGCGGTGGCCCTGCGCCGGGTTGTACGGCCCGTGCACCCGGTAGCCGTAGCGCTGCCCGGGGCGCACGTCGGGCAGGTAGGCATGCCACACCTGGTCGGTCTGCTCGGTGAGGCGGATCCGCGTCTCGCGGTCATCGGCGTCGAAGAGGCACAGCTCCACCCCGCGGGCGTTCTCGCTGAAGATGGCGAAGTTGACGCCGGCGCCGTCCCAGGTGGCTCCCAGCGGATAGGGGTTGCCGCGCCAGACCCGCGAGACGCTCATGCGACCAGCCGCTCGAGGGCCGCCATCGGCAGCCACACCCAGTCGGGTCGGTTGTTCGCCTCGTAGGCGACCTCGTAGCAGGCCTTTGTGACCTCGAACGGGGTCAGCGGCTCGGGCATGGCGCCGTCGATGCCGTAGGCGTTGAGGAAGGCCCGCCGCGCGTCGGCGACCCAGGCATCGGCGTCGTCCAGACCGCCACGGCGCTCGGCCGTGCGGCCCGCGTAGTCGAGTGACCGCAGCATGCCCGCCACGTCGCGCAGCGGCGACGAGGGGCGCCCGCGCTGGGCGAGCGACCGGGCCGGCTCGCCCTCGAAGTCGATCACCGCGAAGCCGCTCTCGGTGCGCAGCAGCTGCCCCAGGTGATAGTCGCCGTGGATGCGGCTGACGGGCGTGCCCGCCGCCGAGGCAAGTGGCTCGAGTGCCGCCCGGACGCGCGGCGCCAGGCGCGCCAGGCGCTCGCGGTCGTCGCCGCTCACCGCCTCCAGCGCGCGGTCGAACTGGGCGAGACCATCCTGCTGCCAGCCCTGCGCCTCGTCCGGCGTTGCCGGGCGGTTCGGGAATCGCTCGTCGCCGATCTCCGATGCCAGCGTCGCGTGCAGCTCGGCCGTCAGCCCGCCGACCTGCGACAGGCCGGCCAGCGTCTCGCGCGCGCCGTCCGCACCCTCCGCCAGATGCCGCTGGATCCAGTCCCAGGCATCGCCTCGCGAGGGGACGAGCCGCTGGAGCATGGCCGCGCTTGCCTCGCCGCCGTCCGCGAAGCGGTACGACGCGTGGCCGCCGACCACCGGCGCGTGCGAGAAGGCATGCGCCGTCAGGAACTCGCCGATCTCGACCTCCGGGTTGATGCCACGCTCCAGCAGCCGGTAGACCTTCAGGACCGCGCTGTCGCCGATGCGGACCGACGTGTTCGACTGCTCGCCGGTGAACGCCCGCTCCGCCTCGCGACCGTCCGATCGATCCGCAAGGAACGTGCCCAGCGCATCCGTCGCCTCGAACCGGAACGACCCCAGCCGCGCCCCCTGCTCGGCGGGCCCATCCGCGATCCGGGCGACCAGCGCGCGCCAGGCGCCATCACCGTCGCGCGGCTCACGCAGCGCGCCAGCCTCCTCGATGGCCGGCGCAAGGTAGTGCTCCTCCGGCCCATCGGCGAACCGCGCCGCCAGCACGACCAGCCAGGATCGCTCGTCCAGGCGCGCCAGGTCGACGGCCTCGACCCCCTGCAGCTGCCGTGACTTGCTCCGGAACCAGCGGCGGCCGCCGAGCCATGCCGGGTCGAAGAGGGATGTCTCGATTGGCCGCTCAGGCGCCATCGGCGCCATCGGTGAGCTCGAACCAGTAAAACGCATGGGGGCCGAAAGTCAGCAGGTAGGGCAGCTGGCCGATGGGCGGGAAGCGGACGCGACCCATGATCTCGACCGGCACGCGCCCGGCATAGGCCGACAGGTCCAGCTCCGCGTACTGGCTGAAGCGCGACAGGTTGACGACGCACAGCACCGTCACGCCCTCGTGCTCGCGCAGGTAGGCGAGCACGTGCCGGTTCTCCGGGTGCAGGAACGTCAGCCTGCCGCGCCCGAAGACCGGGTAGCGGCGCCGCATGCTGATGATCCGTCGCGTGAAGTGCAGCAGCGAGCCGGGGATGCGCTCCTGCGCCTCGACGTTCACCGCCTGGTATCCGTACACCGGGTCCTGGATGACCGGCGAGTACAGCGCCGCCGGATCGGCCCGGCTGAAGCCGGCGTTGCGGTCCGGTGTCCACTGCATCGGCGTGCGCACGCCGTTGCGGTCGCCCAGGTAGACGTTGTCGCCCATGCCGATCTCGTCGCCGTAGTAGATGACCGGGGTGCCCGGCATCGACAGCAGCAGCGAGTTCAGCAGCTCGATGCGGCGCCGGCTGTTGTCGACCAGCGGCGCCAGGCGGCGGCGGATCCCCAGGTTGATGCGCGCCCGCTTGTCCGACGCGTACTCGGACCACATGTAGTCGCGCTCCTCGTCGGTGACCATCTCGAGCGTCAGCTCGTCGTGGTTGCGCAGGAAGAGCGCCCACTGGCACTCATCGGGGATGGCCGGCGTGCGCTCCATGATGTCGACGATCGGAGTGCGGTCCTCCTTGCGCAGCGCGATCCAGATGCGCGGCATCAGCGGGAAGTGGAAGGCCATGTGGCACTCGTCGCCGTCGCCGAAGTAGGGGCGGACGTCCGGCGGCCACTGGTTCGCCTCCGCCAGCAGCATCCGGTTGCGGTGGCGCTTGTCGAGCGCGGCCCGCAACCGCTTCAGGACGGCGTGCGTCTCCGGCAGGTTCTCGCCGCTCGTCCCCTCGCGTTCCACCAGGTACGGCACCGCGTCCAGGCGCAGCCCGTCGACCCCCAGGTCGAGCCAGAAGCGCATCACCCGCTCGATGGCCCGCACCACCGCCGGGTTGTCGTAGTTCAGGTCCGGCTGATGGCTGAAGAACCGATGCCAGTAGTACTGCTGCGAGTGCTGGTCCCAGGCCCAGTTGCTGGTCTCGGTGTCGGTGAAGATGATCCGTGCGTCGCTGTAGCGCTCCGGATCGTCCGACCACACGTACCAGTCCCGCTTGGGGCTGTCGCGGCCGGCGCGCGACTCCTCGAACCACGGGTGCTGGTCGCTGGTGTGGTTGACCACCAGCTCGGTGATCACGCGCAGGCCGCGCCTGTGCGCCTCGCGCACGAAGGTCCGGAAGTCACGTCGCGTGCCGTAATCGGGGTGGACGTTGGTGTAGTCGGCGATGTCGTAGCCGTCGTCGCGCAGCGGCGAGGGATAGAACGGCAGCAGCCAGACCGCGGTGACTCCGAGGCTGGCGATGTAGTCCAGCCGCCGGGTGAGCCCTATCAGGTCGCCGATGCCGTCGCCGGACGAGTCCTGGTAGGCCTTGACGTGCA
>DASSNI010000013.1:0-7268 GCA_035701385.1 Candidatus Limnocylindria bacterium
CGGCCCGTCCAGGAAGCTCCAGCGGCGCTCGGACTCCGCGTTGCGCGCCAGGTAGCGGGCCATGGTGTCCCGCTCGCGCCAAAGCTGGATCATCTCGCGCTCGAGCGCCGGCAGGTCAAGCTTCGCGTCGACGGCCTTGAACATTCCCTCTCCAAACAAAATCCCGTCCCGGAATCCGGGACGGGAGCGCCCTATCGGCGACCCGCGGTACCACCCGCACTTGGCTCGTGCCGCACACCGGCGGCGCGAACCCACTCGTCCGCCACGGGTCTCACAGGAGGCCGATGGCGCCGCCGCTCGCTATCGGGTGGCGTTCCCGGGAGGCGTTACCCACGACAGCCATGCCGCTTGGCGCCTCCGGCTCGGAAGGGATCTCCCAACGTCCGGCCATGCCCGCTCTCACCGTCCGGGCTCGCTCGCAGTGACCGCATGCGACGCTGGACGCTGTCTTCGTCTCAGCCGATGTTCGGTTTGTGCGCTCGATGATACCGCGCCTCGACGGTCAGGCCAGCAGCGCGCGAGCCACCAGCACCATGGATGCCAGCGAGCAGAGCAGCACCAGCCCGACCAGCCGCGGAAACCAGGTTCGCGCAACCAGGCCGGCCGCCGCGGCCACCGGTCCGGTGGCCAGCAGGGCAATGGCCACCGGCCGCAGCTGCGCCAGTGGCATGTCGAGCCGGCCCTGCAGCGCTGCCGCCAGGTACACCGCCGCAGCGGCGATGACCGGGATGAGGAGCACGCCGTAGGCGAGCAGCCGCTCGCGCGGCACCGACAGCGATACGGTCGGGTGCGGGCGGCGGACCCACTGCGGACGCCCGACCCACTGCGGACGTGCCACGCGCAGCGATCGGCGGGCCCGCGGCTCCGTGGCCTTCGAGACCACCTCAGGCTCGGCCGGCAGGAAGGCCGCCATGCGTGCCGCGTCGGCGGCAGCGGCGCGCTGCGCCTCGGCGGCAGCGGCGCGCTCCGCCTCGGCGGCCGCCAGGGCTGCGGCACGCTCGGCTGCCAGCCGCTCCTCGAGCAGTGCCCGCTCGATGCCTGTCATGGGCCGGCCCTCGCTGGCCGCTGCCTGCAGCGCGCTGAGCGCATCGGCCGGCGGCGCCGCGGCCGCGGGCAGATCCGGTGCGGGTGGCGGCGCCACCAGCCTGGTCCGCTCGGCCACCTCGTCCATCCGCTGCTGGATGCGGGCGGCGGCCGCCAGCGCGTTGAGCAGCTGCTGCTCGGAGGCGGGGGCGATGCCGACGCGCCCGTGGTCGGTGGGTATCAGGATCAGGCTGTCGGTGCGCGCCAGCCGGACGATGTCCACGTCCTCGATGCCGCGCAGCCGAGCGCGCCCGAGACCCCAGCCCAGTGCTCCGAAGTGCGGACGCAGGCGCGCCGCCTCCGGCCCGGTGAGTGGTACGCGCGTGACGGGCCCTCGGGCCAGGGTGTAGCGCCGCTCGCCTCCCAGCCAGCGCAGCCGCAGGGTGGCGACCTCGACGTCGAGCTTCACCGACACCAGGACCAGGGCCAGCGCCACGCTGAAGGCGATGACCATCATGCCCGCCGCCACGAGCACGATGCCCGACAGGCTGCCGACCACCGCCCCGCCGGCCACGGCCAGGACGCCGGCAATCGCCAGGATCACGGGCGCCACCATCAGCCGGCGCCGCGAGCGGGCGAGCGGGATGGGCGCGATCGGCACCGAGGCGCCGCTCATCGGCTCAGCTCCATCGGCTCAGGCCTTCTCGGTGACGCGGTACTCCAGGTAGCGGCCGGTCAGCAGCCGCGTCTGCGCGTCGAGGGCCGGCAGGTTGCTGAAGAACACGCCCACCAGCGGCAGGCCGATCCACTGCACGTAGCTCAGCAGCCGCGGGAACCAGCCCCACTCGGCCGGGCGCGGCGGCACGATGCGGTGCTCGACGTAGATCAGCACGGCCAGCGCCACCAGGCCGATGGATAGCATGGTCGAGGCGTACAGCTGCAGGTTTTGGCCCAGCGTCGTCTGCGCGAAGGCGGGGTTCAGCAGGATCGGCAGCGTGGCGCCGAAGGTGATGACCACCGGCGCGATGGCCCAGTTGATGTGCTCGGCGAACAGGTTGAGCACCCGCCAGATCCGCGACCAGAGGCTGATCTCGCGGTGCTCGATGGCGTTGCGAATGACGAACGGGATGTCGGTCACGCCCCACGCCCAGCGCCGCGCCTGGAGGTACTGCCCCGCCATCGAGCGCCAGTAGGTCTTGGCCCGTACCGCGTCGCCATAGATCGGGATGAAGAGCGGCACCGCACGGAACGTGTCCCCGTAGCGGAAGTAGCTCTTCCAGTAGAAGCGGCTGTCCTCCGGGATCGCATCCGTCGCCCAGTAGCCAACGTCGTGGACCATGTGCAGGGTGGCCGAGTAGCTGCCGAAGCTCTGCAGCTTCTCCGGCAGCACGCTGCGCCACATCTGCAGCTGGGTCAGCACCGCGGCGAACAGGCGCAGCAGCATCGGCACCTGCCAGATGTTGTTGTGGAAGTACGGAATCGGCTGGTAGAGCTGCGTCTCGCGGTTCGCGTCGGTCACGTGCATCCAGGTGAGGTAGTTGAAGTACTGCGGATGCACGCGGTAGTCAGCGTCCAGATCGGTGACCAGGATGCGGCGCGGATCCATCCCGCGCTCGCGCACCAGGAGCCGATACAGGAATCGGCCGCCCCACGCCATGGCGCTGCTCTTGCCGACCACGATCCCCGGCTCCAGCGGGTCCAGGATGTGGATGAAGTCGGCGAATGCGTCGCCGAACTCGCGCTGCAGGGTCTGCACGTTGGCGATGCCATCCGTATCCGTCTCGCGGGTGATGATCGCGCAGATCTTCCGCTCCTTCGGCCAGTCGGCATTGGCGAGGGCACGCACCGTCTCGCGCAGCTTCTCCAGCGGCTCGGTGTAGGTCGGGATGAGCGCCAGGTTGATGTACTCGCGCCAGTCGGGCGGCGGCTCGGCAGTGCCTGCACGGCGTCAAGGTCGGCCAGCTCCCGCTCCAGTGCCACCCGTGCGCCGGTCGCGGCAGCCGGCGAGGCCACCACCCCCACCGCGCCGCTCGGCTGGCCGGTCATGGCGGCCAGCTGGCGCAGCAGCGCCTCACGTCGCGCGACGGGATCCTCCAGGGTCAACAGCCGCGTTCCCCAGTCGACGGCCAGCACGCGACGGATGCGCCGATAGGCCACGATCACCGTGGCACCAAACCACAGCGTGCGGCTGAGCCAGTAGAAGTCGAAGCTCAGCACGAAGTAGGCGACCAGCCATGGGTAGCTGAAGCTCAGCCAGATGGGCGCGACGATGATGACCCAGCTGATGAAGCCGGGCACCATCTCCAGCAGACGCTGACGCAGCCGATGTCGTTCCTGGTCCTGCGGCTCGGACATGTGCCCTCGTCCGGGTCGCGGCGGCACCCCTCGGCCGGCGCGCCGCCGGTGATGATCAGAAGACCGGCGTCAACCAGTCGCGGTAAGCATCAACCCGTCCGCGGACGGCGTCAAAGTACAGGTCGTGGATCTGCCGGGTGATCGGCCCGGGCCGGCCGTTGCCGATCTGCCGCCGGTCGACCTCGACCACCGGCGAGATCTGCGCGCCGGTGCCGCACAGGAAGATCTCGTCGGCACCATACAGCTCGGTGCGGTCGATCTGCCGTTCCTCCACGGGAACCTCGAGCCGCTCGCGGGCCATGGCCATCAGCCGCCGGCGGGTGATGCCCTCCAGGATGTTGTCGGTCACCGGCGGCGTGAACAGCTTGCCGCCACGCACGATGAACAGGTTCTCGGCGCTGCCCTCGGACACGTGCCCGTCCTGGGTCAGCACGATCGCCTCGTCGTAGCCGTTGAGCTGGGCCTCCGACTTGGCAAGCGCGCCGTTGACGTAGGCGCCGGTGATCTTGCCGCGCGCCGGGATCGCGTTGTCATCGGTCCTGCGCCAGGTGCTCACCTGCGCACGGATGCCGCCCTCGGTATCGATGTACTGGCCGAAGGGAATGCCGAAGATCACGACATCGGCGTCCAGGTTGTGGAGCCGGACGCCGATGGTCTCGCTGGACTTGTAGATGAGCGGACGGATGTAGATGTCCTCTCGTAATCCATCGCGGCGGAGGATCTCGACGGTGGTAGATGCCAGCTGCTCGGCCGTGTAGGGCACCTCCATCATCAGCAGACGCGCCGAGGCCTTCAGCCGCTCGTAGTGCGCCAGCAGGTCCAGCCCGTAGAGCTGGTTCTGCTCGCCGTTCCAGTAGGCACGGATTCCTTCAAAGACAGCGGTCCCGTAGTTGAAAGCGTGGGTCATGACGCTGATGCGAGCGTCACGGAGCGGCACGATCTCCCCCCGGAAGAAGGCCCACAGCTCGGCGGTCGGATCGCCGGGCGCCGTGGGAGTCGGGGTTCCCTGCTTCAGCACGAATTCACCTCAATGTGTCCCGCGCGGTTCGCGGCGCCGTCGCCGGCACCGGGGCCAGTATATCCCTCCCCGTACCCCGGACGGCCTGTCCAGCCCGCTGGTTGCACGATCGTTGCGGAATCCGTGGATCAGTGGCCCGTCGCTCCCGCTCCGAGCGGCGTGAACAGCGCCAGCACCAGGTACAGGACGTACAGCGGCCCACCAATCAGCAATGTCCATGCCGACAGCGTGCCGCGTCGCAGCATGGTCCCGAAAATGAGGATGGTGGACGCGAAGGCCACGCCGGCAGAGGCGAAGTGGATGGCGCTCTCGCTGCTGAACGACCACGAGGTGAAGAGCAGCCCCAGCACGGTCGGCAGGCAGCTTTGGAAGACCATGGCGCCGGTGATGTTGCCCATGGCCAGCGTGTCCTTGCCGGTGCGCACCCACAGCACGCTGTTGAACTTCTCGGGCAGCTCGGTGGCAATCGGGGCGATGATCAGGGCCAGGATGGTCGGGTCGAGGCCGATCACCGTCGACAGGTGCTCCACGGCCCCCACGAAGACCTGCGCGCCGATGATGATCAGTGCCAGCGCCAGCACCACCTGGCTGACGATGATCCGCATCCGCGGCGTGATGCCCTGCCGCTCGTCCTCGTCGATCTCACCCGGCAGGATGTCGATGTCCAGCGTGTGCGGGCCTGACATCCCGGGCAGCCGCGTGACGTGCAGCTGGTTCAGCTCCTCGCCACTGCCCTCCTCCGCCGGGTCGGCGAAGTGCATGCGCACGTAGGCCGCGTACATCACGAACAGCAACCCTGCCGCCAGCCAGCGCAGACCGCCGAGCCCCTCCGGCAGGAAGGCGGTGCCGATGGCGATCGCGTAGCCGAAGAGGAAGAAGGCGACGTCACGCCCCAGGACGCGCACGTTGATCGCCATGTCGGTCCCCCGCCGGCCGCGGCGCGCGAAGATCACGATCGCCACGCCGGTCACGAACATGGCCAGCGTGGAGAGCATGAACGGCGCGCCCAGGATCGCCCCCACGCCGATGGCGTGGCTGGCCTCCGCGTCGCCACCGAAGAGTACGGGACCCAGGATGGCAATCACCGGAATGAGCGTCTCGGGCATGGCCGTGGCCACGGCCGCCAGCACGCTGCCGACCGCCCCCTCGGCCAGGTTCAGCTTATGCCCGAACCACTCGATGCCGTTGGTGAACAGCTCGGCGGCGACCAGGATGACCGCCAGCGAGCCGATCAGGAGGACGATGTCCACCCGTCAGCTGGGCGCTGTCAGGGCCGGAGGTGCTGCGGCGCATACGGCAGCAGCGCCACCTGCCGAGCACGCTTCAGGGCCACGGTCAGCATCCGCTGGTGGCGGGCGCAGGTGCCGGTCTTGCGACGCGGCTCGATCTTGGCGCGCTCCGACAGGTAGCGGCGGAGGCGGTTGACCTCCTTGTAGTCAATGGACTCGGCCTTGTCGACGCAGAAGTTGCAGACCTTGCGCCGTCGCCGATCTCGGTAGTAGTCCGCCGTTTCGCGGCGGGAACGTGCACTGGGCATGTGGGTATCGGATCCTCAGGTCGTGATTCAGAACGGGATGTCGTCGATGTCCATGCTCTCGGCAGGAGCGTTGCCGGCCGGAGCAGCCGCGCCACGCGGGCGCGCCACCGGGGCGTCGCCCGGTCCGGTCGCCTCGCTGAAGCTGCCGCCGCCGTAGCCCCCGCCCTCGCCGGGGTCACGGCGCTCCAGGGAGACGACACGCGCGAAGCGGATCTCCAGGCTGGTGCGCTTCTGCCCGTCGTTGCCCTCGAATTCGCGCGGCCGGAGCTGGCCCTCGGCGTACACCTTGTGGCCCTTGCGCATGTTCTCGGCGGCGCGCTCCGCTGCCTGCTCCCAGAGCTCGACGCGGAACCAGTGGGTCTCCTCCTGCCACTCACCGTCCTGGCCGCGGTAGCGGTCGTTGACGGCCACGCGCAGGTTGGCGACGGCCTTGCCGCTGGGCGTATAGCGCAGCTCGGGGTCCGCGCCCAGGTTGCCGATGATCATCATCTTGTTGAGCGTCATCTAGTGAGCCTCCTCGCGGACCGGATCAGGCCTGTACGGCCGTCTCCTCCTCTGCCTCCTCGGCGTCCTCTGCGGTAGCGGCTGCCTCGTCCGCGCCGTCGTCGGCGGCGCTATCGGCCTCGGCGGCGGTATCGGCTTCTTCATCCGTGCCGTCAGTGGCCTGCGCATCATCGCCGATGGCGGCCTCCGCGTCCTGCGCGTCTGCGGGCGACTCCTGGTCGTCCTCGGCCTGCGCATCGACCGGCACGACCGCCGGCGGGATGTCGTCCTCCGACATGCTGGAGCCATGGTCGACCAGCAGCGTCACCAGGTGACGCAGGATCTCCTCGCTGATCATCATGCCGCGCTCCAGCTCGCGGATCTGCGACGGCGCGATGTCGAAGTGCAGCAGGAAGTAGCTGGCCTCGCGGAAGTGCTGGATGTCGTAGGCCATGCGGCGCTTGCCCCACGGCGACACCTTGGTGAGCGTGCCGCCGGCATTGACGATGGCGCGCGTGACCTTCTCCACCGCTGCCTGAAGCTTGTCGTCCTCCAGGTCGGGGCGGAACAGGAGCATGAGCTCGTATCGGCGCATAAGCCGATTTCCTCCTCTCTATGGGCTTGCGATCGTCCGGCGGGCGCCAGTGACGACGGCAGAAAGGAGCCCAATTCAAACATGAAAACTCGCCTCCAATCGGCTGGAGGCGCAGGCGAAGTATGCCCCATTCCGGCCGTGCTGGCAACGAGAGGGGGCGGCTCTATACTCTCGTCCTCGCATCCCCGGGGAAGGACTGCATTGCCCGCCAATCCGATCCTGATCTGCGCGCCGACAGAAGGCCTGCGGACGCAGCT
>DASSNI010000014.1:0-3810 GCA_035701385.1 Candidatus Limnocylindria bacterium
TGCGGCGCGATCGTAGGAGCCTGGGAAGCTGCCTCACCATGGTCTGCGCAGCGTACTGCCGCAGTAGCCGGCCTGCCGCGGGATTGGCTATTCCTGGGTCTGCGGGTTGAGGTGATCCAGGCGCGCCGCACCCGCGAGGTCCGGCAGTGACAGCTCCAAGACGTCCAGCCCGCGCAGGTGGTCCGATGCGTAGATGTAGCCGCGGTACCAGTACGACGACCAGTCATCGCCCGGTGCGCGGCCGCCGGCGTCGAAGTAGGCGATCTCGACCGGGCGGGAGGGATCGGTGAAGTCGATGACCGAGGTCCCGCCGGAGTAGAAGGCGGCAACCACGATGTCGCGGTCGATGCCGGGGATGACGTTGAACATGTGCGCCGAGCAGATGTCGCTGCCCTGGTATCGGTCCAGACCGAAGCGCCCGACCAGCTGCGGACGCGCGGCATCCTCGAGGCGGTAGAACCACAGGGAGCCGAGGGGCGCATCGGTGCATCCGGCTTCGGCCAGGTTCTCGTCACCGAAGATGACGACCGATGCATCGTTGCTCCACGCCGCCGAGTGCCAGAAGGTGACGTCCGGCAGGTCGACGTGGGCCACGGCGCGCGGTCGCTCCGGATCGGACAGGTCCCAGATCTGGCCCTCGCTCATGCAGGCGGCAGCCGCCAGGTTCCGCGGCAGGTCCAGCGAGATGTCGTGGCAGCCAGCGGTGTCCTCGATGCCGGGGCCGGCACCCGGCCAGACCTGCCACGCCGGCGTGTCGAACAGGTGCGGCTGGGCGATCACCCGCGCCTCCGCCGGGTCCTCGAGCGGCACCTCCAGCACGCTGATGTGGCCGTGCGGATTGCGGCACTCCGGCGCGTTGCGCGGATCGACCGAAAGGGCGTAGGAGCTGACGTAGACGAGCAGCCGGTCGTGCGCCGGGTCGGGGAGCAGGGTGTGGGTGTGCGAGCCGCAGTCGGTGGCGACCGACGCGATGAGCCGCGGCGCGGTCGGCCGGGACACGTCGAAGATGCGGATGCCCTCCCAGGCGCCCTCTTCGGGCAGGAAGAGAGGATCCACGTCCTCGGCGTCCTGCCCGTCACAGCCAGGTGAGCTCTGCGGCCGGTCCACGCTTACGAGCACCAGGTCCTCCCAGATCGAGACGTCGCCCTGCGGCCCGCGGCAGGCGACGTCGGCCAGCAGCTGCGGACGCGTCGGATCCGAGATGTCGATCAGCCGGAAGCCGTCGTAGCTGCCCTGCACCGCCATGTCGCCCCAGAAGGCCAGGTCCGAGTTGAAGAAGTCGGCCGTGTGCCGGTCCTTGGGCAGCCGCCCGACGGGCGCGATCTCACCGCCCTGCCGGTCCGGGAAGGGTGTGGCGCTCGGCGGCAGCGTCTCGTGCGGCGCGTGCTCGCGGCCGGGCAGCGGGGTCGGCGTGGCAGCTGCCTCCGGACCGCCGGAGCAGGCAGCCATGAGGACCAGGGCCACCAGCCATGGGCCGATTCGCGGGCGGCGCAGGCGGCGCGTTCGGGCGACTCCGTGATGCATCCCGCGCAGACTAGGCGCTGTCGGTGCCGATGGTTCAGACTCCTCGCTCATGCCAGCCGATTTCCATCTCCTGCACGCCGGCTACCTGCGCGACAACGGCACCCGCGTCGGCAGCAGCGTCAGCCTGGCGATGGACGGAGGAGCGCGCATCGTCATCGACCCGGGGCTGGTGGCCAGCCGCTCGCTGATCCTGGACCCGCTCCGCGCGCTCGGCGTCGGGCCGGAGGACGTCACCCACGTCGCGCTCACCCACCACCACCCGGACCATTCCGTCAACGCAGCCATGTTTCCGAATGCCGAGGTGGTCGACGCCTGGGCCCGATACGTCGGCGACGGGTGGCTGGACCACGCCGGCGACGGCTTTCACCTGAGCCCGCACGTGTGGCTGATGCTGACGCCTGGGCATACCACCGAGGACCTCACCGTCATGGTCGAGACGGCCGATGGCGTCGTTGCCTGCACGCACGCCTGGTGGCGCAGCGACCGCACCCCGGAGCAGGACCCACTGTGCGAGGACCAGGCGGCGCTCGACGCCAGCCGCCTTCGCATCCTGGAGGCCGCCGACCTCGTGGTGCCGGGCCACGGCGAGCCGTTCGCGACGGGCCGGCAGCGACCCTAGGCCCGTTCCGAGCTGCGCTCCGCCAGCCGCTGGGCCAGCACGATCGCCAGGCCGCAGACCACGATCATCGACAGCTCCGCCAGTGCGATGGCCGGCGCCAGGCCGACCGGCACCGCACCCAGCGCCACGATCGTGCCGGTGATGCCCGCCCCCACGGCGATGCCCAGCGCCTCCGCCAGCTGGACCGATGCCGCCGCCGCGCCCTCCGTGCCGTTGGGCACGCCCTCGATGCTCGCCAGGGTGAGCATCGAGTAGGAGATCCCCATCCCCAGGCCGGCGATCGCCCAGCCCACCGCGGCCAGCCACACCGGGGCGACCGAGGTCAACGGGATGACGACCTCGAAGCCGATGCCCAGCGCCACCAGCCCCGTCCCCCCGGCGGTCAACGCGCGCCGGTGGCCGGATGACGCCATCCGCGCCTGTATCCACGAGCCGATGGCCCACGTCACCGCCGCCGCGGTGAGCGCCAGGCCGCCGGCGATGGTGCCCGAGTTGCGCACCGACGAGACGGCCAGCGGCACGAATGCCTCCGCCCCGAAGAACGCGACGCTGATGAGGGCCAGCATGGCCACCGCCGCTGGCCGTCCATGGCGCGCAACCACCGTGCCGGCCGGCAGCAGGGTCTGCAGCGGACGCGCCGCCAACCCCAGGCCGATCACGGCCACGACCACCGCCAGCAGCGGATGTCCCAGCGCGCCGGCGCTCAGCAGGAGTGACGCCCCAACCGCAAGCTGGATCGCGTCGGTCACGGCACGCAGCGAGCCGGCTCCCGCTTCGCCCGCCGCGCGACCCAGGCGACGCACCGGGACGATGAGCAGCAGCGTAGCCAGCGGGAGCAGCGGCGCCAGGCCCAGGAACGCCCATCGCCACGAGTGCTCCTGCGCCAGGTAGCCGGCCAGCGCCGGCCCGACCAGGCCGGGGACGACCCACGCGCTCTGCACCACGGCGATCATGCCGGGCTGCGCATCCGGGTCATAACCGCGGGCGATGAGCACGTAGGTGATTGACGCGATGGCGCCGGCGCCCAGGCCCTGCACCACGCGCCCGGCCACGACCCAGGCCATGTTCGGTGCCAGCCCGGCGATCACCAGTCCGGCAGCGAACAGGCCCGCACCGGCTACGTACGCCGCCAGCGGCCCGCGGCGGTCCGCCTCGCGGCCAGCGACCGCGATGCCGACCAGGTTGCTGAGCCAGAACCCGGAGAATGCCCATCCGTAGAGCGGCAGGCCGCCGAACTCGTCCAGCGTGGCGGGCAGCACGGTGGGCACCGCCAGCCCCTCGAAGCCGACGGCCGTGGTCATGAACACCAGGCCGGCGGTCAGCAGCCGGTTGCCAGGGGTCCATCCGCCGCGTTCCACGGCGGAAATGCTAGAGCCCGACTGACAAGCCAAGGGGCCGAGGCATTGCGCCCCGGCCCCTTGATCGTTCGGCTGAGGGCGTTGCCGCCCTCGCTCAGCTCAGAAGCAGAAGTCGATACCGCCGGAGTCGCCGCCGGCGTCGATGTGGACCGTGTCGGTGGTCAGGTCCACGCTCTGGTACTGGCTCTGACCGTCACCGGTGAGCGGTGCCGGGATCCCGTTGAAGGACCAGCCTGTCTCGCCCGGATTCGGGTCGTTGTCATGCCACAGGATCTGCTGGATGTGGATCGGCTGACTGAAGGTGATCGT
>DASSNI010000015.1:0-2096 GCA_035701385.1 Candidatus Limnocylindria bacterium
GTGGTGGCCGCGGCGCGACAGCTTCTCGGTCAGGATCGAGCGCTTCATGATCAGGACGGTGAAGGTGTAGGCCGTGGTCACCGCCACCAGCAGCGGCAGCAGTGCGTTCAGGTCGTGGGTCAGCTCCAGCGCGAAGACGATGGCCGTGAACGGCACGCGCATCGTGCCGCCCAGGATGGCGCCCATGCTGATCAGCGGCCAGAAGCCGACGCCCATGTCGGGCAGCACCAGCGCCTCCACGCCGCCGAGCGCGGCGCCCATCATCAGCAGCGGGGCGAGCACGCCGCCGGATGTCCCCGATCCGAGGGCGATCGTCCAGATCAGCGACTTGACGATCAGCACGCCCAGGATCAGGCCGCCGGCGACGTTCCCGTTGAGCAGGTCGCGCAGCGTGTCGTAGCCGACGCCGAGTGCGTGCGGAAAGATGAGCCCGCCGATCCCCACGAACAGCCCGCCGATGGCCGGCCACCACATCCAGTGGATGGGCAGCTTCTCGAAGGTGTCCTCGGCGAGGTAGACGCCCTGCGTCAGCAGTGTCGACAGGCCGCCGGCCAGGATGCCCACGCCGACGCACGCAAGCAGCGCCGGCAGCTCGATCGCCGCGGGGTGGGCCGGCACCGGAAAGAGCGGTCCTGCACCCAGGATGTAGTGGCGCAGCACGGTGGCGCAGATCGCGGCCACGGCCACCGGCACCAGCGAGCGCGGCCGCCACTCGAACAGGAGCAGCTCGACCGCGATCAAAACCGATGCGACCGGCGAATCGAAGGTCGCGGCCATGCCGGCAGCGGCGCCGGCGACGAGCAGCGTCTTGCGCTCGGCGGCCGACAGGTGCAGGAACTGGCTGAGCATCGAGCCGACCGCGCCGCCGGTCATGATGATCGGACCCTCGGCGCCGAATGGACCGCCTGACCCGATCGCGATCGCGCTCGACAGCGGCTTCAGCACGGCGACCTTGGGCTCCACGCGGCTGCGGTTGATCAGGATCGCCTCGATCGCCTCCGGGATGCCGTGTCCCCGGATCTTTTCGCTGCCGTATCGGGCCATCAGTCCGACCACCAGCCCGCCGAGAACCGGCACGACCACGATCCAGATGCTGGGCGGTGCGCCCGCCGGCGAGACCAGGTCGAAGCCGATGCGCCCGAAGAACAGCAGGTGAGTGACCAGACCGATGAGGTTCAGCAGCACCCAGGCGAGCAATGCGCCGATCAGACCGATGGGAACGGCGAGCAGCGCCAGCACCAGGATGCGAGGGCTGGCAATGAAATCGCCGAGGCTCTCCGCCCCGGTCGCTGACCGATGCGCCTTCTGGGCGACGCTCATCTGGCGTTGCCTCCCGCCGTTGTTCCGAGCAGCTGCTCCAGCCCCTCGACCAGTGCGCGCGCCTCGCCGCGCAGCTCCTCCAGATGGGCCAGCGACAGCTCCTGGAGCGCCTCCTCGCCGGCATCGGTCAGGCTGACGATCACCTGCCGGCGGTCGTCCTCGCCGCGCTCGGTGCTGATCAGCCCGCGCTGCTCGGCGCGCCGCACCAGCTCGTTCGCCGAGTTGTGCTTGAGCTGCAGCCGCTCCGCCAGGTCGCCGATGGTCGGCAGGCGATCGACCGGCATGCCCTTGATGGCCAGCAGCAGCTGGTGCTGCTGCGGCTCGAGGCCAGCGTCACGTGCCGCTCCCTCACTGAAGTGCAGGAAGCGGCGGATGCGGTATCGCAGCTCGGCGAGCGCCCGGTACTCGGCCGGCCGCAGGTTCGTTCTCGTTGTCATGTGGCTTATATCGTAACACGATCATATCGTGGCGCGATATACCGTTCGTAACTAATCGGACGTGGTTTGCCGCACGAGCCATCGAAGATCACTCCCTTCGGTGCCCGCTGGTGCCCGCTGATGCTCGCTGATGCTCGCTGATGCCCGAGAGGCATCACCGCTCGCCAAACGCGGCCCGCTGATGCTTGCTGATGCCCCAGAGGCATCACCGGGCGCCAAACGCGGCGCTGCGGTGCTTGTTGATGCCCGAGAGGCATCACCGGGCGCCAAACGCGGCGCTGCGGTGCTTGCTGATGCCCGAGAGGCAGCACCGCGCGCCAAACGGGGTGGTGGGGTGCT
>DASSNI010000016.1:0-7838 GCA_035701385.1 Candidatus Limnocylindria bacterium
CAACCATCCGCGACCTGGCAGAGGCACACGGCCGCAACGCCGACTGGGCGGAGGACGCAGTGCGCGAGTCCGCCAGCCTGTCGGCAACCGATGCGGCCGCCATGCGGCCGCCGGTGGTCGACCTCGTCGCCACCGACGTGATGGAACTCTTCGCGCAGGTGGACGAGGGCACACGAGCCGACGGCCGCGCATTCGAGGCCGATGGACGTCCGATCCCGCCACTCTCCGGCGTGGAGATCCGCGATGCCGGCATGAACATCGGCCAGACGTTCCTGCACCTGCTGTCGGACCCGAACGTGGCCTTCATCCTGTTCACCATCGGCTTCTACGGCATCATCTCCGAGCTGTTCCACCCGAACTTCTTCTCCGGCCCGGTGGGCGCCATGGCGCTGGTGCTGGCCTTCATCGGCTCCAACAGCCTGCCCCTCAACATCGGCGGCCTGCTGCTGATCCTGCTGGGCATCGCCCTGCTGGTGCTGGAGCTGACGGTCACCTCCTTCGGCCTGCTCACCATCGGCGGCGTCGCCTCGATCGTGCTGGGGGCGATGGCGCTGTGGACCGGCGTCAATCCGGAGGAGGACGCGGTGCGGGTCTCGATCAGCCCGTGGCTGCTGGGCGTGGTGGTGCTACTGTCGCTGGCCTACGTCTACGGCGTGGTCCGCGCGCTGCTGGCCATGCGGCGGCAGCCGGCGTTGCCGCTACCGCTTCCCGCGCTGGTGGGCGCAGGCGGCGTGGCGCAGACGCTCATCGCGCCGAAGGGCGTGGCCTATGCGAACGGCGAGGCGTGGTCGGCACGCAGCGCAGGCCCCGAAATTGCGGCAGGCAGCCCGCTGCGGGTGATCGGCGTGGACGGATTGGAGCTGATCGTCGAGCCCGGTGAGAAGGAGAAGGAATGAGGGAGGCAGCCGAGGAGCGGGTGCATGACCACGCCGGGCTGGCGGTCATAGGGCGCAGCCTGCGCTCCGCGCCATCTGGTGTGGCGATCGTCGGCGAGGCGACCGACGGCATGGTGGCCTGGTTCCTCGACGGCGTCGCTGCGCGGCTCGAGGCGCGCGGGCATCCCGTGCACCGCCACCTCAATCGCGACGCGCTCGAGCTCGATCGGGACGTGCGCGTGATCCTCAATCCGGTGCCGGCCCATGACCCGGCCAGCTTCCGCCGCCGGTCGAAGGACATCTTCGTGGTGGGGCTGGCCGAGCTGCCGCAGCGTCCCGACGACATGCTGCAGGCCGGCTACTCGCTCCTGGTGCGGTCGCTATCGAACGTTTTCATCCCCATGGTTCGCGATGCGGAAGGCACCGATGCCCACTTCATCACCATGGAGCAGGGCTTCCACCGCTTCGAGCACGATGGCGACGACGGCGCGTTTTTCGACGCGGTGGTCGAGCGGCTGATCCCGCTGGCCGAGTCGCGGCTGGTCATCGAGAACGAGTTCGTGCCGGACCTCCCCCGCGAGCTGTGGAACGGGGACGAGCACACCGCCAGCATCACCCGCGCCGGCGAGCGCATGGCCGAGCTGGACCTGCTGCCGGCACCATGGCCCATCGACGAGCTGCTGTCCGCCGAGGACCTGCGGCACGTGAAGCGGCTGTTCGGAATCGGCGGCCTGTCGTACGGGAACGCCAGCGCGCGGCATGACGGCGACCGCTTCTGGATGAGCGCCAGCGGCGTGGACAAGAGCCACCTGCGCGAGGTGGGCACCGAGATCCTGTTGGTCACGGGCTACGACCCGGCCTCAGGCGTGGTGCGCCTCAGCGTGCCGCCGGACGTGCGGCCGCGCCGAGTGTCGGTGGACGCCATCGAGCACCTGACCATCTACCGCGAGCATCCCGAGGTCGGCGGCATCCTGCACGTGCATGGCTGGGTGCCGGGCGCTCCCTCGACCGAGGTCGTCTATCCCTGCGGCACGGAGGAGCTGGCCCTGGAGGTCGCCGAGCTGGTGCGCCAGGCGCCAGATCCGTCGCGCGCCGTCATCGGCCTGAAGAACCACGGCCTGACCATCACCGGCCACAGCCTGGACGAGATCCTCGAACGGGTCGGTCCGAGCATCGTGCGCCGGGTCCCAATGGACTGACCCCCAAGCGCTTGGCCGATACGCTTCGCGGCCTGCGGCTGCGCTTCGCAGCCTCGGCGCTCAACGAGCGGACGCTGCGCCTGCTCGGGCCGCGGCTGCCGAGGCTGGCCGGCGGCTGGATGCCATGGCTCCAGCTGGATCGATACGACCCGCCGCCGCTTCCCGGCAGCGACTGGGTCCGCGTCCGGCCCCTGCTCGCCGGCGTGTGCGGGACGGACCTGGGGCTGCTCACCGGGCATGCCAGCTCGATCCTCTCGCCGTTCGCCTCGTTCCCCGCCGTGCTGGGCCACGAGGTGGTTGGCGTGGTGGAGGCCAGTGGGGAACGGGTGGTCGTCGACCCGGTCATCTCCTGCAGTGTGCGAGGGCTCGAGCCGTGCCGTCAGTGCACGGCCGGTGCCGCGCGGTTCTGCGAGCGGGCCGGCGACGGCAAGCTGTCGCCGGGGCTGCTGATCGGCTACTGCGCCGATCTTCCAGGCGGCTGGTCGACGGGCATGATCGCGCACCGTTCGCAGCTGCACCGCGTGCCGGATGAGATGTCCGACGAGGTGGCCGTGCTGGTTGAGCCCTTCAGCGTGGCCCTGCACGCCGTGCTGGCGGACCCTCCACCGGCCGGGTCTAGCGTGCTGGTGATCGGCGCCGGGACGCTGGGCCTCTGCACGCTGGCCGCCCTCCGGCTGGTCGCGCCCGAGGCGAGGGTGGTGGCCGTGCCACGGCATCCGATCCAGCGCAGCACCGCGGAGCGGCTGGGCGCGACCGTCGCCGTGTCCCCGGTGCAGGCGGCGGTCGAGGCGGCGGGCGCCAGGGCGCATCGGACCATCCTGGGCATGACGGTGCTCAGCGGTGGGTTCGGGCAGGTGTACGACGCCGTCGGCAGCCGAACCAGCCTGGCCGATGCGCTGCGCGTCACCGAGCCACGTGGCCGGGTGGTGCTGCTGGGCGGACCGGGGGAGCTGGGGGGCCTGGACTGGACGCTGTCGTGGGCGCGCGAGCTGCGCATCAACGGGACGTACACCTACGGCAGCGAGCCGTCGCTCGGTGGCCGCCACACCATGTACGAGGCGATCCGCCTGCTGGCCGAGAATCCGCAGCTGCAGCTCGGCGAGCTGGTGACGCATCGGTTCGGCCTGGATGACTGGCGCGCCGCCATGCACGCGGCGCTCTCACGTGGCAACAGCGGGGCGCTGAAAGTGGTGTTCGCTCCGTAGTCGTACCATCCGCCTGTGCCTAACCGGCCTCAATAGGGAGGATCCCCGAGCCATGGATGATCCGGTCCTGCTGGCGATCCTGGTCGTCGGCATCGTGGTGCTGCTGTTCCTGATCTGGAGCACCATCAACATCGTTCGCCAGTACGAGCGGCTGGTGATCTTCACCCTCGGCCGGGTGACCAACGGCGCCGCCGGCCCGGGGCTGGTGCTGCTGGTGCCGATCATCCAGCAGCCGGTGAAGGTCGACCTGCGCGAGTTCTACCTGGAGGTGCCGCAGCAGACCTGCATCACCAAGGACAACGCGCCGATCAACATCGACTTCCTGGTGTACTCCAAGGTCTTCGATCCCGAGCAGTCGGTGACCGCGGTGACGAACTTCTCCGGTGCCTCGCAGGCACTGGCCGCCACCACGCTGCGTGCCGTGATCGGCGACATCCCGCTCGACGACGTGCTGGCCAAGCGCGAGGAGATCAACCACATCCTGCGCGCCAAGCTGGACGAGGTGACCGAGCGCTGGGGCGTGAAGATCACCAGCGTCGAGATCCGCGAGATCGTGCCGCCGCGCGACATCCAGGAGGCGATGAACCGCCAGATGAGCGCCGAGCGCAACCGACGCGCGGTCATCACCGAGTCCGAGGGCACCCGGCAGGCGACCATCAACGTGGCCGAGGGTGACAAGCAGAGCGCGATCCTGCGCGCCGAGGGAAACCGGCAGAGCCAGATCCTGCAGGCCGAGGGCTACGCCAACGCACTGCAGACGATTTTCGGCGCAGCCAAGGGCGTCGACGAGAAGACCATGGCGCTGCAGTACCTGGATGCGCTGAAGTCGCTGGCCGCCGGCGAGTCGACGAAGTGGATCGTTCCGATGGAGCTCTCCGAGCTCACAAGGCCGATCACCGGAGCCATGCGCACCGCCCGCAACGTGAGCGAGGAATCCGGCTCGACCGGATGAGCCCATGGCGCGCGCATTGACGGGTAGCCGTCGCAGTCTGGCCGCCTGGCTGGGCCGCATCGTGGCAGCGGGCGCTGCCGGCTACCTGGGTTTCGTCACGGTCGAGGGCTCGCGCCGCGTGGTGCGACCGGGCCGCAAGCCGGTGATGCCGCTCGAGGAGGGCGCGCCCGCGCATCCCGGGGAGATCGGCCTGCAGCACGAGGACGTGCGCTTCACCACCGACGACGGGGTCACCCTGGACGGCTGGTTGATCCCGGCGGCGCGCGAGACCCGCGCGGCGGTGATCCTCATGCACGGCTTCAGCTGGAATCGCCTGCCGTGGCTCACCGAGTTCGTGCCGTGGCTGCAGCCGCGCTATACCGTCCTGCAGTTCGACTTCCGCGGCCACGGCAACAGCGACGATGCGCCGATCACCCTCGGCACGCTGGAGCGCCGGGACGTAGCCGCCGCCGTGCGCTTCCTGCAGGGTCGTGGCTACGGGCCCATTGCCCTGATGGGCGTCAGCATGGGCGCCTCCGTGGCGATCATGGCCGCCCCGGACCTGCCGGTTGCCGCCGTGGTGGCCGATGCCGCCTATGCGCGTCTCGAGAACCCGATCGGCAACCGCATGCGCCAGGGGCACTATCCGCTGCCACGGCTTGGCGCCCGGCTGGTGGTGGCGGCGGCCTCCGCCCGGGCGCGGACGCTGCTGCGCGATCCGCTGCAGCGCGTGGCTCGCATCGCCCCGCGCGGACTGCTGCTCATCGCCCCGCGCGAGGATCGACTGGTCGACTGGACCCAGAGCCGCGAGCTGTACGAGGCGGCAGGGGAGCCGAAGGAGCTGATGGTTGTCGACGGCGCCGCCCACTCCGACGCGCACGCGGTGGCGGGCAGTGCTTATGAGCAAAGGGTCCTGGCCTTCCTGGCCAGGCACCTGGATGGAGAGCCGCCCGTATAATCGCCGCGGGGGAGCCGCGCTCGCGTCACCCACCGGTCCACAACCTGCCAGGGGCTTGCATGGCTGCCACGAAGGTCCTTGTCGTCGATGACGACCTCAACATCCAGCGCGTCCTGGTCTTCACGCTGAAGCAGGAGGGCTTCGAGGTCATCGTCGCCTCGGACGGGCAGACGGGCGTCGAGATGGCGCAGTCCACCCAGCCGGACCTGATCCTGATGGACGTGGCCATGCCCAAGCTGGACGGCTACGCCGCCACCCAACAGATCCGGGCCTCGGAGGAGGACGGCCGTCGGGTGCCGATCATCATGCTCACCGCCGAGGCCGACGTCGGGGAGCGGGTCAAAGGCCTGCGCGCCGGGGCGGACGACGACATCGTTAAGCCCTTCCACCCGCTGGAGCTCATGGCTCGCATCAAGGCCCTGCTGGCGCGTGGCGGCGCGCTGACCCCGACCAGCACCGGCTCGGAGCCCGCCACGCTGGGACGTCTGGCGGTGCTGTACGGCGCCAAGGGCGGCGTGGGCACCACAACCATCGCCATCAACACGGCCATCGCCATGGCGCGCGAGATGCGCCGTCGTACCGCGCTGGTCGACGCGAACCTGCAGTTCGGTGACCTGCGTGTGTTCCTGGACCTGGGCCTGGACACCGCCTCGATCGTGAACGCGGTCAGCGAGCCGGATCTCGACCAGGAGCTCCTGCGGAAGCTGATCGTGCGCCACCACAGTGGTGTCGACCTGCTGTTGGCACCTCCGTCGCCCGAGGCTGCCGACATCGTGATGGAGCGGCAGCGCACCGACCCCAACACCGTCACCAACCTACTGAACCTGTTCCGCCGCATGTACGACTACACGCTGGTCGACATGGTGAAGACCATCGACGACTTCAACCTGCAGCTGTTCGACGAGGCGGACGTGATCTTCGTGATCATGACGGCGGACCTCAGCTGCCTCAAGAACGTGCGATCCGTGCTCGAGACCATGGACCACCTCGGCTACGAGCGCAGCAAGGTCCAGCTGGTCCTGAACCGCTCGAACGCATATACCGGCATCAACGTGAACAACGCCGAATCAGCGCTGAACCGCAAGATCGACTACCAGGTCATCAACGAGTACCGCGGCGCGATCAGCGCCCTGAACTCGGGCGAGCCCTTCATGTCGTCGCGGCCGGATGGTCCGCTCGGCCGCTCGGTCGCCGAGTTCGCCAAGAAGGTGGACGAGCAGCTTGCCGCCGAGGGCGTCGCGGCCAGCTGACCCCCTTCGCAGGGCCGATAACCCCGCGCTAACCAGCCGATAAGCCCTCACCGATAGCCTCCCGCCGTGCCGGTCGCCGCTGGAGTTGGGAGGCGAGCAGGCGGGCGGCCGGCATCACCTCCTTCACGCCTCCCGCCAATGGAGCGCGCGTGCTTGCCCAGGCCCTGAGTGCATCGCTGCTCGGCGTCGAAGGGATCCCCGTCCGGGTCGAGGTGGACGTGGCCTTCGGCCTGCCATCGCTGACGATCGTCGGCCTCGCCGGCAGCCAGGTGCAGGAGGCACGCGAGCGGGTGCGCTCCGCGCTGCGCAACAGCGGCTTCGAGCTGCCCGCGCGGCGCATCACCGTCAATCTCGCGCCGGCCGACCTGCCGAAGGACGGCACCGCGTACGACGTCGCAATTGCGGTCGGCATCCTGGCTGCCTCCGGCCAGCTGCCCGATGCCGCCCGCCTGGCCACGACCGCGCTGATCGGAGAGCTGGCGCTGGACGGTTCGCTGCGGACGGTCAACGGGGTGATGGCGCTCGTCGGCGCCGCGCGCGAGGCCGGCATCGACCAGGTGATCGTGTCCGCAGGCAACGAGGCAGAAGCCGCGTCGGCGGGGGCCATGGACGTGCGTCCCGCCACCCGGCTTGGAGACGTGGTGGCGCACCTGGCCGCCTTCCGAGCCCTGGACCCGGCCGTGCCGGCGCCGCCGGCCGAGCCGGACATCGCACCCGACATCCCGGACCTGGCGGACGTCATGGGCCAGGCCAGCGGCCGCCGGGCGCTGGAGATCGCGGTGGCCGGGCGGCACAACCTCGCGATCTGCGGGCCGCCGGGCGTGGGCAAGACCCTGCTCCTGCGCTGCGCGGAAGGGCTGCAGCCACCGCTCGAAGACGCCGAGGCGTGGGAGGTGAGCCGCATCTACTCCGCGGCCGGCCTCCTCGACCGGCGGCGACCAACCGTGCGGCGCCGGCCCTTCCGGGCGCCGCACCACACCATCTCGACGCAGGCGCTGGTGGGTGGCGGGCCGCGCGTTCGTCCCGGCGAAGCGTCACTGGCCCACCGCGGGGTTCTCTTCCTGGACGAGGCGCTCCAGTTCCGGGCCGATGCGCTCGACGCGCTCCGCCAGCCACTCGAGGCCGGCTCGGTCACCATCGCCCGCGTCGAGGGGGCGCTCTCGCTCCCGGCCCGATTCAGCCTGCTGGCGGCATTCAACCCCTGCCCGTGCGGCTGGCTGGGCTCGACCGCGCGGCGCTGCCGCTGCGACGAGGGACAGGCGCGCCGCTACGCCGCGCGGCTGTCGGGGCCGCTCCGCGACCGCCTCGACCTGTGGATCACCGCCGAGGAGCCACGCCGCCTGGAGCTCGACGGCGCCGAGCCATCGGCCGCGGTGGCGGCCCGCGTGCGCCAGGCGTGGATCCGCCAGCGAGAGCGCCA
>DASSNI010000017.1:0-3460 GCA_035701385.1 Candidatus Limnocylindria bacterium
ACCGAAGCGCAGCCACATCTCGGCGTGGTTGACCTCGCCATGCTCCTCGTCCCACAGGTTGTCGAGGATGGACTGGCGCACCGCCGCGTCATCGGTCCGTGAATGCAGGGCGGACAGCAGGCGCGGGAACGTCGATTCGAAGGCGTAGTACTGGCGGGCGTATTCCTGAAGCGCCTCGCGGCTCAGCGTGCCTTCACGCCACTTGGTGTAGAAGGGATGCTTGAGCAGGTGTCGCTCGGCGATGAGCGCATCGACGCGCTCCAGCAGGGTACCGCTCTGAACGGTCATCGGGTCGAGCCTCCAGTGGGGATGGGCGAGTGGCCGAAGCATAGCCGCACGCCTGTCCACTCGCCGGAGCAAGCGTCGATCAGCCCTGGCGGTACTCCTCCGCGTGATCGCCGCGGTCCTTGGCGATGGTCCGCTCCATGATGTCGATCGTCTCGGCCACGGAGCGGCCGTTGGCGTCAGCCGCCGCCTTCACGTCCTCGTAGCGAATGTCATCGGGGCCCATCTCGAGGTGGGCCTGCATGCAGCCACAGGTCAAGCACATGCCCGGCTCAGGCGAGCACGTTCCGGACCGGAGGCAGCCGGCTCGCCGGCCTACACTTGGACCATGGCAGCCGATCACGATCCCGGGCCGGACGCATCGGCCGAGCGCGGCGAGGCGCGCGCCGAGGCGCCGCGGCACCCGCTGAAGGTGGCGGGCGGCGACGGCATCGTCCGCATCGGCACCGCCTCCTGGACCGATCCGACCATGACCGCACCCGGCGTCTTCTACCCGCCGGATGCCACCAACGCTGAAGGTCGGCTGCGCTTCTACGCCGACCAGTTCCCGATCGTCGAGGTGGATGCCACGTACTACGCCCTGCCCACGCGCCAGATGGGTGAGCTGTGGCTGGAGCGCACGCCGCCGGAGTTCACCTTCGACATCAAGGCCCACGCGCTGATGACCGGCCAGCCGTCGGAGGTGAAGCGGCTGCCGAAGGAGATCCGCGAGGAGGTGCCCATCGAGCTGGCCGACAAGAAGCGGATCTACGGCAAGGACCTGCCGGCGGAGCTGTACGACGCCATCTGGGATACGTTCCTGGACGCGCTGAAGCCGCTCACCTCGTCCGGGAAGCTGGGCGCCGTGTTCCTGCAGTACCCGCGCTGGTTCTACCCGTCGAACGAGTCCCGCGACCTCATCGTCGATGCCCGACGGCGCCTGGGTGACGTGCCGATGGCGGTGGAGTTCCGGAGCGGCACCTGGTTCAACGAGAAGAACGCCGACCGCACCCTGCGCTTCCTGGAGAAGTACCAGATCCCGTTCGTGATGGTCGACGAGCCGCAGACCAAGACCGCGCTGCCACCGATGTACGCCGTCACCTCACCCGATTTGGCCGTGATCCGCTTCCATGGCCGGCGCACCGAGACGTGGGAAGCCCGCAATATCCCGGTGGTCGAGCGCTTCCGCTACCTGTACGACCGCGACGAGCTGGGCGAGTGGGTGCCGCGCGTCCGGCAGGCGGCCGAGGCGGCGAAGAACGTCCACGTGCTGATGAACAACTGCTACGCCAACTACGGCACGACCAATGCGCGCGAGTTGGCGGCCCTGCTCTCCGAAGAGGCCGGCGCGCGGCCGGCCTTCGACGACTGAGGGTCCGGCCGACTAGCTGAACAGGGCCGACAGCAGCGACCACACCAGCCAGACGAAGGCGGCTGCCACGGCGCCGATGACGGTCAGCAGCACCACGAAGAACCCCCACTGGCCGGCTGTGGAGGCCGATGGGTTGGCCGCATACCGCCGCAGCAGGCCGATGTTGCGAGCATTCGACTTGTACCAGAGGTCGAAGGCATCGCCGATGAGCGGAATCGAGCCGATCGCGAAGTCCAGCCCCACGTTGGCCAGCATCCGCGCCACGACCACCGCTGGCAGGCCGCGTTGCACACCCCGCAGCACGATCATCAGGCCCAGCCCGCCGGACAGGATGTCGCCGAGGCCCGGCACGAAGCCGATGATGGCGTCGATGCCGATGCGGCGGCCGGTCCCCGGGATCGGGATGCTGTTGTCGAGCAGCCAGGCGAGCAGCTCGGCGTCAGCGGTCGAGGCGCCCGAGGCGGTCGTGGCGGTCGAGCGGTTGTCGTGTGCGCGTGCCATGCTGACTGCCAGACACCAAGTGGCGTGCCACGCTGCCCCGTGTGCTGGCCCGTCACTTGCGGTATGCAGGCGCTTGGCAGCTCGTAGAGGATTCATCGCCACATGACGTTCCGGAAGAACGCCCGGCTCAATCCCGGGCAGGTGCGCGACCTGCGCGGCGGCGGGGGCGGCCTGGCCGTGGGAGGTGGCCTGGGCGGGATCGTGCTGCTGGTGGCCGTCCTGCTGCTCGGCGGCGATCCCTCGCAGATCCCCTCGGAGCTGCTGAACGGAACGACTGTTGGGACTGGCGACAACACCGAGATCGAGCAGGAATGCCGCACCGGCGAGGACGCCAACCAGCGCGAGGACTGCCGCATCGTCGGCTTCGTCAACTCGGTCCAGGACTACTGGCAGGACCGGGTGCAGGGCTACGAGCTGGCGCCGACCACCTTCTTCACCGGCGCGGTGAGCACCGGCTGCGGTCAGGCGACGAGCGCGGTCGGGCCGTTCTACTGCCCGAATGACAGGACCGTGTACATCGACCTCGGATTCTTCGACCAGCTGCGGACGCGGTTCGGCGCGGAAGGTGGGCCACTGGCCGAGGGCTACGTGATCGCCCACGAGTACGGCCACCACATCCAGAACCTGCTTGGCGACCTGCAGCCAGGCAACGACACCGGCGCCGAATCCCGCTCGGTGCGGACGGAGCTGCAGGCCGACTGCTACGCGGGCGCGTGGGCCAACCACGCCGAGGAGAACTTCCTGGAGCCGCTGACCGAGGACCAGATCGACCAGGCGCTGGACGCCGCCCGAGCCGTCGGCGACGACCGCATCCAGGAACAGACCCAGGGCCGCGTCGACCGCGAGGCGTGGACGCACGGCTCATCGGAACAGCGCCAACAGTGGTTCAAGGTCGGCTGGCAGTCGGGCGACCGGAACCAGTGCGACACCTTCAACGCGGATCTCTAGGCGCGGGTTCCTGAGGTACCCGGATGGAGGCCAGCACCGGCCGCGCCTCCATCACCCAGGCATCCATCTGCCCGGCCGGACAGATGAGGCCGATGACCAGCACGCCGTCCCGGACCTGCAGGAAGGTCAGCGTCAAATCATCCTCGGGACCGATGCCAAGCAATCCCTCATCGCCACCGAGGATGTGGCTGTCCTCGCGGTCGGCTGAGACGTCCACCTGGATGCCAGGCATCCCGCCGATGTAGGCACTGCGTTCCATGCTCACCGTGAGGCGATCGTTCTGGTGAAGCAGCGCAATGGCGTCGCGCGGGTCGTCGGCGGGCGCGCCTCCCGGCGGCCCGATAATGAGCGGAGGCCGGAAGAACATGACCGCCG
>DASSNI010000018.1:0-2380 GCA_035701385.1 Candidatus Limnocylindria bacterium
CGAAGGCCGCGAACGCGCCCATTGCCGCCCACAGTGCGGCCGGCGACAGGCTCGACAGGTAGCCGGCGTGCGGCCCGATCAGCAGGTGCACGAAGGCAAAGGCGCTGATGCCGAAGAGCAGCGCCCAGACCGGGTGGCTCCAGGCGTAGACCGACGCGCCGGCCAGGAAGCGCATCGGCAGGAGGCCGAAGGCAACCGCCTCCAGCCCGCCGACCACCGCCGCGGCCAGCGCGGTCTCGATGAGCAACATGCTGAACGAGCCCAGCGCTCCGTCGTTGGCGCGCAGGAGGTCCAGGCCGATCCAGGCGACCAGCGCCACGGCGAGCGTCCAGGCGGCGCCGGCGGCGGCCTGGCGGCCCTCGTCGCGGACGCCAAGCTCCTGGGCGAAGACCAGGCCCAGCAGGATGCCGTACAGGTAGCCGGGCTCGAGCCCCGCGACACGGGATATGGCCACGCACACGATCGCCGCCGGCAGGGTCCACGGCAGCGCCCGCACGCCGGCCGCGGTGCCGGTGCGACGGCGGTACATCAGCAGCCCCGGCAGCTCGAAGGCGACCATGGTGATCGCCAGGCCGCCGAGCATGCCCAGGTAGATCGCCAGCGTGTCCAACCCCAGCGAGAGCTGCGGATCGAGCAGCAGGTACACGGCCGCGCCCAGCGCCATGAAGATGCCGATACCCAGCGGTGATGCCCAGAGGCTGCGCCGCCCTGCGGCCTCGCCCTCGCGCGGTCGCAGGTGCAGCCAGCCCGCGATCTCGTCGTAGTTGCTCTCGAAGGTGCTGTTGAACAGCTCCGAGGCGAAGGCCATGAACAGCAGCAGCAGCAGCGCCACTGCGAAGCTGGCGCCGAGGGCCGGCGGATCGAGGTTGGTGTCCGCCAGCGGCGGCAGGCTGGCCACGAGGAAGCCACGTGCGCGATCGCTCCCCTCGGAGCCCGTTGGCGCCGTCACCGGACCGGCGGATGGCGCAGGGGTCGGGTTGCCGCCCAGCACGCCCTGCTCGGGCGTGGGCGACGAGGAGGCGCTCGGCGTCGGTGAGGGACTGCCCGACGGCGTCGCGCTCGGCGAGGCGGTGGCGCTTGCGGACGGCGTGGCGGTGACCGATGCGGTTGGCGCCGGAGTAGGCGTGGGGCGCTTCGTCGGCCGGGGCGTGGGCTTGGGAGTCGGCGTCGCCGTCGCGGGCGGCACGAGCACGAACGACCGGATCCAATACGTATACGTGGTCGATGACCCGTCGGAGACGATGTCGAGCCCGCCGGCCAGGTCGCATTCATCGGCGATGGTGATCGGCGTCACCGTGCCGGCCGTCTCGCGGCTCAGCACATCGGCGATGAAGGCGCTCAGCTGGCCCGGGTCCTCGCCCACCAGGCAGGGAACGCGATGCAGGTCGTAGAACCAGCCGCGGAAGAACGGGTCCGGCGGGATCGAGAACACCGTCAGCTGGGTCAGCACGCCCTTCAGCGGGCCGGAGGCCGGGTCGATCCGCGCGAACTCGGACCACGTGAAGTCGAAATCGTTGGCCGAGCAGAAGATCGCGTTGCCATCGGGGCTGCAGGCCATGTTCCAATCGTTGCGGGCGATGGCCACGACCTCGTCGACCGTCGGCTCATGGCTGGCCAGCACGGAGAGTGGCGCGGCGAGCAGCGCGATCAGGGCGGCACCTGCCAGGGTCGCGCGGAGTGTGCTCGGGTGCCGCACGGTGCGGAGAGTATCGGTCTGGTGCGCAAGCCTATCCATCGGCCACATGGCGTAGGGGAGTTGCGGCCTGTGGTCTAATTTTCGGCTGGAGGGACTGATTCGCCTGTCTCGAGACCCGAGGTTTGCATGACCGTCACCACCGACCGCCTGACCACCGAGCAGATCCTGCAGCTGAACCGCGAGTACACCTTCTTCAGTTGGAGCGCGCAGGCGAAGATCAACCCGATCGTCATCGATCGCGCTGAGGGGATCTACTTCTGGGATCCGGACGGCAAGCGCTACATCGACTTCAACAGCCAGCTGATGAGCGTGAACATTGGCCACGGCGACCGCCGGGTGGCCGACGCCATCGCCGAGCAGGCGCACAAGCTGGCATTCGCCGCTCCGCAGTTCGGCACCGAGGCGCGAGGCCGCCTTGGCCAGCTGCTGGCCGAGCTGACGCCAGGCGACTTGAACACCTTCTTCTTCACCCTGGGCGGCGCCGAGGCGAACGAGAACGCGCTGCGCATGGCCCGCATGGTGACCGGCCGGCAGAAGGTGATCGCCCGATACCGCAGCTACCACGGCGCCACGGCGGGCGCCATCAGTGCGACCGGCGACCCGCGGCGCTGGGCGAACGAGCCGGGTGTGCCGGGCATCGTGCGGGTCCTGGACCCGTACCGCTACGGCAACCCTGAGCCGGAT
>DASSNI010000019.1:0-4284 GCA_035701385.1 Candidatus Limnocylindria bacterium
AAGTCGGACCGCTGGAATCGGCGCAATGACAACCAGATTGACGTTTGGCCAACAGCGGCACCGACGCAGAGAGGAGCGGAGCCGCCTATGCGCAATCACGCTGCAATTTGGTAACGAAGACGCGCGGAGCTCCCGACGCGAGGTGCCGACGGGGAGCTACATCTCCCCTTCGTAGGGCAGCTGGGGCATCCGCAGCTCGCGGTCCTTGCGGTAGCCGAGCAGGTAATCGGCCTGCATGAGGGTGTGGATCTGCGACGTTCCCTCGTAGATCACCGAGCCCTTCGAGTTCCGCAGGTAGCGCTCCACCGGGTACTCGTTCGAATAGCCGTACGCGCCGTGGATCTGGATGGCATCCATCGCCGAGGCGACGGCATGGTCGGTGGCGAACCACTTGGCCAGTGACGTCTCGCGCGTGTTGCGCTCGCCGCGGTTCTTCTTCCAGCCGGCCTTCCACACCAGCAGGCGGCCGGCCTGGATCCCCTGCTCCATCTTGGCCAGCATCTGCTTGACGAGCTGGTGCTGGCCGATCTCCGAGCCGAACGTCCTGCGCTCATGCGCGTACTTGAGCGATGCGTCCAGGCACGCCTGCGCCAGGCCCACCGATCCGGCAGCCACCGTGAAGCGGCCCTGGTCGATGGCGCTCATGGCGATGGTGAAGCCCTCCCCCTCCTCGCCGACGCGGTTGGCCGCCGGTACCTCGCAGTCGTTGAAGTACAGGATCCCAGTGTTGCCGGCGCGGACGCCCAGCTTGCCGTGCAGCGAATCGGAGCTGAAGCCGGGGAACGAGCGCTCGACGATGAAGGCGGTGATGCCCTTGTGGCCCTTCGACTTGTCGACCGTGGCGAAGACCAGGAAGTTGTCAGCCGTGTCGGCCAACGAGATCCAGATCTTCGAGCCGTTGAGGATGTAGCGGTCGCCGTCGCGCCGCGCGGTGGTCGACAGGTTGGCGGCATCGGACCCGACGCCTGGCTCGGTGAGGCCGAAGGTGGCGAGCTTCTCGCCCCGCGCCTGCGGGGCCAGGTAGCGCTCCTTCTGGTCCTCGTTGCCCCACTGCAGCAGCGTCAGCGAGTTCAGGCCGGTGTGCACCGACAGGATCACGCGGAAGGCGGTATCGGCGCGCTCCATCTCCTCGCACAGCAGGGCGAAGGCGATGTAGTCGAACCCGGCGCCGCCGTAGCGCTCCGGAATCGGCAGGCCAAGGAAGCCCTCGGCGCCCATCTTCTCGTACAGGCCGCGGTCCTAGGTGGCGGTGGCATCCAGCTCATGGATGCGCGGCAGGATCTCGCGCTCGGCGAAGGCGCGGGCCGTGCGCTGCAGCTCGCGCTGCGCATCGGACAGGGAGAAATCGATCATGAAAGCTCCAGGTGGAACCGCTCGGGAGGCCAGATTCTACCGGCTGCCGGAGCCGATGGAGTGGCGCGACAGAATTCCGACTGCCGCGCCGGTAGTTCGCTTTGACTGACGCCGGGGGTTAGGCTAGCCTAACTCCGTCCCCCACTTCACCCCCACCAGTTTGGAGTGCCTGCCTTGGACCTCGGCTTCCTGACCACCGGGCTTCTCACGGGGCTGCGCGAGGGCGTCGAAGCGGCGCTGATCGTCAGCATCATCCTCGCCTACCTCGCCAGGACCGGAAATGCCAGGCACTTCAGCCGCATCTGGCTGGGGACGGGGGTTGCCGTCGCGCTGAGCATCGCGGTGGGGGTGATCCTGTTCGTGACCATCCGCGGGCTCGAGGAGCCGGCCGAGCAGATCTTCGAGGGCGTCACCACCCTGCTGGCCGCGGCGGTCGTCACCTGGATGCTGTTCTGGATGCGACGCACCTCGGCGAACATCAAGGGTGAGCTGCAGGCGGGCGTGGATCGGGCCTTGACCGAGGGCGGGATCTTGGGCCTGGCGTTCCTGGCTTTCACCGCGGTCATTCGCGAGGGCATCGAGACGGCGCTCTTCCTGCTCGGCCAGGTCACCGCTGCCAGCGAGGCCGAGGCGGGAGCCGGCAGCACGCTGGTCGGCGCCTTCATCGGCCTGCTCCTTGCGGCCATCCTGGGCTACGGCTTCTACCGGGGCGCGCGGGTCATCAACCTGGCCAGCTTCTTCCGCTGGACCGGAATCGGGCTGATCTTCATCGCCGCCGGCCTGCTCGGCTACGCCACGCACGAATTCACCGAGGCCGGCGTGATCCCGTTCGGGACGCAGACCGCCTTCGACATCAGCGCCATCCTGCCGCACAGCGGCGACCTCGCCGAGCGCGGGCCGATCCTGATCGTGGGCCAGCTGCTGCGGGCCCTGTTCGGCTACTCCAGCACCCCGGAGTGGTCGACCCTCACCGTCTGGGCGGTCTACCTGGTCGTGGTGCTGTGGCTCTACACCCGACCGCTGCGACCGACATCACGCCCCTCGGTCGCCAGCCAGCCAGCCGTCGGGAGCTAGGCCGACACGCCCATAAAGGCGAGCATGCGGCGCCAGGCGTCGTTCGACGCGGCGGCGTGGTCTGCCTGGTGGCGGTCGAAGAAGGAGTGCGGCGCGTCCGGGTAGGTGACGCTCTCGTGCTGCACGCCGGCGGCTGACAGCGCGCCCTCGAAGGCCTGCACCACCTCGGGGCCGATGCCGCGGTCCGCTCCGCCCCACAGGGCGAGCACCGGCGCGCGAAAGCGCTCGACGTGCTCGATCGGCGCCGGCACGTCGCGCTTGCCGGAGCCTACCGGCCAGCCGTAGAAGCCGATGGCGCCGTCCACGTCAGGCCCATCGGCCGCCTGCATGAAGCTCAGCCGGCCGCCCATGCAGAACCCCACGGTGTAGATCCGCGTGGCCGCCCCACCTTCCACCGACCGCAGGTAGGCGGCCGCCACCGCCACGTCGGCATTCAGCGACGGGTAACGCGTCGCCTCGACATGTGCCTCGTAGTCGAATCCCTCGGGCCGGCGGCCGGTGCCGGCGGTGCGGCTGAAGTAGTCGATGGCCACCGCGTGGACGCCCGCCTCGGCGAAGCGCAGGGCCAGCTCCTCGAAGAAGGGGTGGAGTCCACGGACGTCCGGCAGCACCACGATCCCGGGGCCGCCGGGCTGGGCGGCGCGGGCCGCGTAGGCGGCCACCGTCACGCCGTCACTGGCGGTGAGGGTCAGCTCGCGCGCGTCGGCGGCGGCGCCGCGGATGGGCGGCAGCGGCGGGCGGGCGTCGTCGTCGTAGCACATCGGCTCAGATCACTCCACTGGTGACGGCAAGTGCGCCGGCGGCCAGGATGGCGCCGACCAGGACATAGGCTCCGGCGCGCATCAGCCACGAGCCGTGCTGGTTGAGGGCGGAGCCGTCGGGCGCGCGCCACAGGCCGCCCAGGGTCGGCACGTTGGCCGGCGCCAGCAGGAGGCCGATCAGCGCGCCGATCAGCAGGCCGCCGACATGCCCGGTCCAGCTGATGCGCGGGATGGCGAAGGTGATGATCAAGTTGAAGAGCAGCAGCCCACCGGCCTGCGACAGGATCGAGCGCGCCTGCGGGCCGAGCAGCAGGTGACGGCGCCGCGACACCACGAAGGCGAGGCCGAACAGGCCGAAGATCGCGCCCGAGGCGCCGGCGGCGGCCGTGTCGGGGGCGGCCAAGATGGTCAGCACGCTGCCGCCCAGGGCGCACAGCAGGTAGAGCACCAGGTACTCGATGTGCCCGTAGAGCTGCTCGATGATCGGGCCGAACAGCCACAGCGCGTACATGTTGAAGCCGATGTGCAGCCAGCCCAGGTGCAGGAACGCGCTGGTGAAGAGCGTCCACCAGTCGCCGGACAGCACCGCCGAGCGCGAGACCGCGCCCGCCTCAACCAGCGGACCGCCGCCGCCCATCAGGTCCATGAGCGGCACACCCTCGCCCAGGAGCCCGTCGATCAGGAAGACGGCGACGTTGACCGCCACGATCGCCCAGGTGACATAGGCCGGGAAGCTGGCGTACGCGCCACGGGCGCGGTTGAACTGGCGCCGCGCGGCGAAGTCGTGGCCCGTCTCCTTCAGCAGCCACGCGATGCGGTTGGCGATCGCGCCGCGCTCCTGCGGTGGCGCCCGGCGGTCAGCCTCGCGGTAGGCGGCGATGGCCTGCTCCAGGTCTCCGTTGCGCACGTGCTGCTCGGCGGCCGAGCGCCAGCCGAGCCAGGCGAGCGGGCCGCCCAGCTCCGCCGCGCGCATCCAGGCGCTGAGCGCGCCCTCCTCGTCGTCGTCGCGGTACAGGGCCGTGCCGACGGAGATCCACGCCGCGCCGGCAATCTGCGGATCGGGGTGAGCGGTGAGGCCCTCGAGGATGGGAAGCGC
>DASSNI010000020.1:0-3839 GCA_035701385.1 Candidatus Limnocylindria bacterium
GCTTGTGCGCCGGGCGAGTTGCCGGCGCAAATCTCATCGGCGGGAAGGAGGCGAGACGTTTGGCAGAGGTCCGCGTGGGCGAGAACGAGACGTTCGAAAGCGCGCTGCGCCGCTTCAACAAGAAGATCCAGCAATCCGGGATCCTGGCTGAGGCACGGCGACGCGAGCACTACGAGAAGCCCAGCGTGAAGCGCAAGCGCAAGGAAGCCAAGAAGCGAAAGGCTTCCCGCGCGTAATTCGCCAGACGCTCCCATCTTTCCGCGGGCCCGGTCGAACGGTCAGCAACCGATGACAGGACCGATGACGCCCGCACCCCAGAGCCGATGACCCTGCAAGAGCGGATCGAGTCCGCGATGCGTGAGGCCATGCTCGCGCGCGACATCCGGCGCGTGGGCACGCTGCGCATGGCCATGGCTGCCTTCCAGAACCGGCGCATCGAGCTCGGTCGCGACCTGACCGACGAGGACGTGATCGACGTCCTCTCGAAGCAGATGAAGCTGCGCCGCGAGTCGATCGAGCACTTCAAGGCTGCAGGCCGCGACGCCATGGTCCAGGTGGAGGAGGAGGAGTCGGCCATCATCAGCGAGTTCCTCCCCCAGCCGCTGTCCGCCACGGAGCTGGAGGCCATCGTGCGCGCCGCGATCGAGGAGACCGGCGGCAGCTCCCCGGCCGACATGGGGCGGGTTATGGGGCGCGTCACGCCGCAGACCAAGGGGCGCGCCGACGGCAAGGCGGTTGCCGAGCTGGTGCGGCGGCTGCTGGGCGGATAGGCATGTTCATCCCGCGCACGCTGGCGGAGACCGAGGGCGGCGGCGGCCGCGGGCCGTGGGCCCGGGCGCTGATCGTCACCGGGCTGCTGACCGGCCTGCTGTGGGCGATCCTCACCTTCCAGATCGGCGGTGGACAGGCGGGCCTGAACGTCGGAGACGTGGCGGTGTCCGACATCGCCGCGCCGGCCAACCGCACCTTCCCCTCCGAGTCCCAGACCAACCGGGCGCGGGAGGAGGCGGCGGACGCGGTGCCGACCGTGTACGTGCCCATCGCACCGATCGCCGACATCCGAGACCGGCAGCTGAACGCTTTCGGTGCGCTTGCCGATGGCATCGAGCGCACCATCGAGCGGCGGGACGTCGAGCAACTGACCCAGGAGGAGGTGCGGGCCGAGCTGAGGCGGGTCGCGCCGCAGCTCACCGACGAGCAGGTGACGCGCATCGCCACCATGGGCCTGGGCACCTGGCAGCGCATCGCGGATGCCGGCACCACCGTGCTGGAGTCGGTGCAGTCCAACGAAATCCACGCCGACCAGCTCACTGACGTGCGCGAGCAGGTGCGCACCAACATCACCACCGACCTGCCGCAGGCCGACCGCGAGCTGGCCGGCGATCTGGCCGAGGACTACGTGGCCGCCAACTTCCAGGCTTCCGAGGCAGAGACCGAGGCGGCGCGGCAGGCGGCACGCGACGCCGTCCGCGACGTGATGATCAGCGTCCGGCAGGGCGAGACGATTGTGCGGCGTGGCGAGGTCATCACCGACGTCCACCTCGAGACGCTCGAGGCGCTGGGCCTGACGCGCCCTCGCCTGGAGGCGTCTACGCTCGGCGGCAACGCGCTCATCGCCGCCCTGCTGGCGACGCTGCTCGTCGCGTTCCTGTGGCGCTTCGAGCCAGGGATTTGGTTCCGGAACCGGTCGCTGCTGCTGTTCGTGCTGGCTCTGCTGGCCAGCGCGGTGGCGATGCGGATCGCGGCCGACCGGACCCTGTGGACCTACGTCGTGCCGACGGCAGCGACGGTCCTGCTATGCGGCATCCTGCTGGACGGCGCCGCGGGCGCTGCCATGGCGGTCAGCCTGGCGGTCCTCGCCGGCGTGATGAACAGCAACAACCTCGAGCCGGCGGTGTACACGCTGGCCGGCGGCATCGCCGCGCTGGTGACCATCGTCCGCGCGGAACGGCTGAACACGTTCCTGCGCGCCGGCTTCGTGCTTGCGGCCACCAACATCGTGGTGCTGCTGGCGTTCAACCTCATGGAGCAGCGCGACGTGACGAGCATGGTGCAGGGCTTCGCCGCCGGCTCGGTGAATGCCGCGCTGGCGGTGGTGCTGGCGGTCGGCTCCTTCGCGGTCATCGGCAACCTGTTCGGCATCATGACCGTCTTCCAGCTGCTGGAGCTCGCGAACCCGTCCTCGCGGCTGCTGCGCCGGCTGTTGCTCGAGACGCCGGGCACCTACCACCACAGCGTCATGGTGGGCAACCTGGCCGAGCGCGCAGCCGAGACCATCGGCGCCGATCCATTGCTCGCCCGCGTGGCGGCCTACTACCACGACATCGGCAAGATGAAGAATCCGCTGGCCTTCATCGAGAACCAGGCCGGCGCCCGCAACATCCACGACGACCTGTCGGCCGAGGTCAGCGCACGGATCATCAGCAGCCACATCCGGGACGGGATCGACCTGGGCTACGAGCACGGCCTGCCGGTCCAGATCATCGCCTTCATCCCGCAGCACCACGGCACCAGCGTGATGAGCTACTTCTACGGCAAGGCCCTGCGCGAGGTCGGCGGCAACGAGGAGCTGGTGCCGAAGGATCTGTACCGCTACCCGGGTCCCAAGCCGCAGAGCCGCGAGGCGGCCATCCTCATGCTGTCCGATGGCGTGGAGGCATCCGTCCGCTCGCTGGATGACAAGGATGAGGCGTCCATTCGCGCCATGGTCGATCGCATCGTCGACGCGCGGGTCGAGGACGGGCAACTGGACGATGCCGACCTGACGCTGAAGAACATCAGCCAGATCAAGGAAGCCTTCGTCCAGCAGCTGCTGGGCATGTACCACAGCCGCATCAAGTACCCGGACAACGTGGTGCCGCTCGAGCAGCCACGCCGCGAGCAGGCGTAGGCCCTAAGCCTTGAGCGGGCGGCGGCTGTCGCCTACGATGCGCGCATGGGCTGCTCCGTCACGTTCCACGACCACGTCGGGCGGGAACAGCTGGCGGCGGCCATCGAGCCGATCGGCATCGACCAGATGCAGGACCTCCTCGAGTCGGCCATCAACGCGACGGTCTCTGCGGCACTCGGCCTCACCGAGTGCGAGGTGGAGCTGACGCTCTGCGGCGACGCCGAGATGGAACGGCTCAACTTCGACCACATGGGCGAGCGCAGCCCGACCGACGTGCTCGCCTTTCCGCTGCACGAGTGGAGCATCGACGGCCGCCATTCCCACCTGGCCGATGACGACGGCGTGTCGCCGCCGGGCGCCACGCTGCTGGGCGACGTGGTGCTCGACGTGGACCAGGCGGTGCGCCAGGCCAGCGCCGGCGACTGGAGCGTGCTGGAGGAGATGGTCCTGCTGGCCATCCACGGCACGCTGCACCTGGTCGGCCACGACCATGCGGAGATGGACGAGGAGCAGGCGATGCGCGGCCTGGAGCATGACGTGCTGGCCACGCTGCACCGGCGCCACCATGAGGTCTCCTGGAAGCCGGGCTCGCTGTTCGACCGGGCCGGGCACGCGGTGACGACCGGCAGCTGACCCGCCCCGCTGCCGCGCCGCAGGCGGAGCTCAGCTTCGCTGCTCAGGTGGCGGCGGCCACCGGAATGACGGCCATGCCGACGGGCTCCCCGTCGAGCGCCACGCTCACCGCCCAACAGCCCCCGCGCGGGAAGTCGGCAGGGCCCAGCGCCAGGTACACGTTGCGGGACGGCGTGCCCGGCGGCGAGCTCGACATGCGGCTCACCGGCAGCTCGATCGGCCGTCCGGCGCCCAACGGATGCGCGGTGGCGGTGACGCGCGCATCCTCGTCCGCCGTTCCGGGAACGCGGAGGTACAGCTCCAGGTCCCGGTCGCC
>DASSNI010000021.1:0-3585 GCA_035701385.1 Candidatus Limnocylindria bacterium
CGAGGGTGCTGGCGTCCATCTAGGCGGTCCCTCCTTCGCCAGCGGCTGCGGGCGCATCGGCCTTGGCGGGCTCTGGGGCAGGCTCTGGGGCAGGCGCTGCCGGCTCGATGCCGAGCGCCTTGGCGGTCGCCTCGTTCACGACCTTGCCGTCATGCGTGATGGTGGCGCCGGCCGTGATCTCATCGGTGAAGTCCAGGTCGAGCTTGCCGTCCTTCACCAGGTGCTGCACCAGGGTCTGGATGTTCTTGGCGTACATCTGGGTCGCGCTGCCGGGCATGGTGGCCGGCAGGTTCGTGAAGCCGATGATCCGCACGCCGTTGTCGGTGACGACCTCCTTGCCTGCCTCCGTCAGCTCCGTGTTGCCGCCCATCTCGGCCGCCATGTCCACGATCACGCTGCCAGGGCGCATGGTCTTGATCATCTCTTTGGTGATGAGCTTCGGCGCCGGACGGCCGGGGATGAGGGCGGTGGTGATGATCGCGTCCGCCTCGCCGACGCGGCTGGCGATCAGCTCCGCCTGGCGGCGCTTGTAGTCGTCGCTCATCTCGCGGGCATATCCGCCGGCGGTCTCGGCCTGGGCCTTCTCCTCGTCGGTCATCTCGACCTCCAGGAAGGTGCCGCCCAGGGACTGGACCTGCTCCTTGACGACCGGCCGCACGTCGGTCGCCTCGACCACCGCGCCCAGCCGTCGCGCAGTGCCGATGGCCATCAGGCCGGCCACGCCGGCGCCGAAGACCAGGACGCGAGCCGGCCGGACAGTGCCGGCGGCCGTGGTCAGCAGCGGCATGAACTTCGGCAGCCGCTCGGCGGCAATGAGGACCGCCTTGTAGCCGCCGACCGTCGCCTGGGAGCTCAGCGTGTCCATGGACTGCGCGCGGGTGATGCGCGGAATGGCGTCCATGCTGATGGCCGTGATCTTCGCCTCGGCCAGCTTCTCGGCCAGCCGTGGATTCGCCAGCGTGCCCAGCGTCCCGATGAGCACCGTGCCGGGCTTCAGGAAGCTGATCTCCTCGTCCGTCGGGCGCCCGACGCGCAGCACGACGTCCGCCTGCCCGTACAGTGCGGGCGCGTCCGGCACCACCGTGGCGCCCGCCTCGCGATACCCCTCGTCGGGGATGAAGGAGCCGGCGCCGGCGCCTGCCTGGACGAGCACCTCGACGCCATCGCCGGCCAGCTGTCCGGCAGCCTGCGGGGTCAGCGCCACCCGGGTCTCGCCGGGCGCGCTTTCACGAGGGACCGCGATCTTCATGCGGGGATTCCTGTGTGCAAGGTTCGTGGCTCGGCGGCGCCGGGCAGGCGCCGACAGAAGTTGCGCTTCGGGATTCGGAGTGTAGCGGAAAACCCGGCCGAAGGGCGCAGGGCAGGAGGCCGAACGGCTCTTCCCGACGCGCCGGCCGCCTCGGGTACCCTATCGGCACGTGAGCCTCGTCATCGATCACGTCAGCAAGCGCTTCGGCGACGTCGCCGCGCTCGACGACGTCTCGTTCAGCGTCGAGCCGGGACGCATTTTCGGCCTGCTGGGCGCCAACGGCGCCGGCAAGACGACGTGCATGCGCATCGTGCTCGACATCCTTCGAGCGGACTCGGGGACGGTCTCCTGGCAAGGCAAGGTGAACACCACCCTGCCGCGGGACACATGGGGCTACCTGCCCGAGGAGCGCGGCCTCTACCTGCGCATGACCGTGATCGAGGTGCTGGGCTTCTTCGCCTCCCTGTACGGGGTGCCGGCCGCGCAGGCACGGCGCGAGGTCGAGGACTGGCTGGAGCGGTTCCGCGTGCCGGACTACCGCGACCGCAAGGTCGAAGAGCTGTCCAAGGGCAACCAGCAGAAGATCCAGTTCATCGCGGCCATCCTGCACGACCCGGACGTGCTGATCATGGACGAGCCGTTCACCGGCCTCGATCCGGTGAACGTGCAGCTCCTCAAGGAAGCGTTCCTCGAGATGAAGGCTCGTGGCAAGACGCTGATCTTCAGCACGCACCAGATGGAGACGGTGGAGGAGCTGTGCGAGGCAATCGCCATCGTCGACCGTGGGCGGGTGGTGGTCGAGGGCGCGGTGCGTGACGTGAAGCGAGCCATGGGCCGCCAGGTCGTTCGGCTGGCGACCGACGGTGACGGGCAGGCGAGTGGCTGGCTCGCCGAGATCCCGGGCGTGCAGATCGCCGCCGCGCGGCAAGACTACCTGGAGGTCCGCGTACCGGCGGGCAGCGACCCTGAGACCATCCTGCGTCGAGCCATGGAGCGCGGCGAGCGCGTGACCCGCTTCGAGATCGCGGATCCCTCGCTCGAGGAGGTGTTCATCGAGCATGTCGGCCGCCCGGCAGCGTCCGAGGAGGAGCGTCACCTGGCGGATGGCGCCGGCGGGCCGCGGGCATGAGAGATCTGTTCCCCAACGCCTGGCACGTGGCGCGCCGCGAGTTCGATCAGCGAGTGCGCAGCCGCAGCTTCAAGATCGTGACCGCCATCCTGGCGCTGGTGGGCCTTGGCCTGACGCTCCTGCCGCTCGGCGTCGAGATGATCGCCGGCGACGACCAGCGAACCGTTGCCGTGGCGGCGAGCGAAGACAGTCTCTCCGCCACACTGGCGGGCTCGCTCGAATCGGTGCTCAACGCCAGCCGGGCGCAGGGAGATCGCAACTATGTCGTGACCGCCGCCGATGACGTGTCGACGGCACAGCAGGGCGTGCGCGACGGCGACGTGGACGCGCTGGTCGAAATCAGTCGCGGCGCGAACGGCGACCTTGCCTACGACCTGTTCACGGACGAGGGACCGACCTCCTCGATCCAGGTCGCCCTCCGCTCGGCGCTGTACCAGGTGACCGTGGCCGATCGCCTGGAGCGGGCCGGCGTGCAGGCGAATGCGGAGGAGATCCTGGCGCCGCCGGCGATCCACGTGACCCGCAGCGACCCGGATGCCATCGACCCCGAGGAAAACTTCGGCGCGCGCTACATCTTCGCCATGGCGCTCGTGATCCTCACCTTCATGGCCATCATCACCTACGGGACCTGGGTCGCCTCGAGCGTGGCGGAGGAGAAGAGCAGCCGGGTCATGGAGCTGCTCATCACGGCTGCCAGTCCCCGCCAGCTGCTGGCCGGCAAGGTGCTCGGGACGGGCGCCGCCGGCCTCACTCAGTACGTGGCGGTGGTCGGCGCCGCGGGGATCGGCCTGCTGCTGCAGGGCACACTGAAGGAGCGGCTGCTGGGCGCAGAATCGGCGGGACAGCTGGAGGGCATCGACCTGACCGTGCTGCTGCCCTTCGGCCTGTTCTTCCTGGGCGGCTTCATGCTGTACGCCATCCTGTACGCCGCCCTTGGCTCGATCGCCAACCGCCAGGAGGAGGTTCAGCAGGTGACAGGTCCGATGATCTTCGTGGCGATGATCGGCTACTTTGCGGCCTTCATCGGCCTTAACACGCCCGATGCGACCTGGATCCAGCTGCTCTCCTGGGTCCCGTTCTTCAGCCCGTACATGCTCGCCGCGCGCGAGATCCTGGACACCGTCGAGCCGTGGGAGTGGCTGCTGGCCGGCGCGCTGATGCTCCTCTTCCTGGCGGGCTCGCTGTGGGTGGCAGCGCGGATCTACTC
>DASSNI010000022.1:0-12477 GCA_035701385.1 Candidatus Limnocylindria bacterium
CCGCGTAGCGCGCATTCAGGTTGAAGCGCAGCTGCTGGTGGCGGCACCAGCGGTCGCCGTACTGGGTCGTGCCGCGCGGCGCGTCGGGTGGGCACCACACCCAACCGGCGGCGCCGTTCTGGCCGTAGTCGGCCGCGAAGACGATGACGTCGGTGCGGGAGGTGATGGTCGACTGCACGATCATCCGCAGGTTGGTGCGCTCGTAGTGCTCGCGCATCACGCGGCGCACGGCCTTGGCGATCTTCTCCGGGACCGACCTGCGGATGTAGACGTAGTGCACGCTGTTGTTGCCGACGCTCACGCAGCGCGGCGGGTCGACGTCGCGCTCGCAGGACAGCAGCGACGCGATCTCCGGACCTGTGCGGTCGGGCAGGTCCCCGGCCGCCGCGGGCAGCGCCCCGGACACGGTGAGGGAGAGGACGGCGAAGAGCACGGCAAGCTTGACCCGGGCAGCCACGGCGCCATGGTCGGAGCCTCCGCGGGCGCTGTCAACGCGGCCTCAGTGCGGCGGCCGGGGCACCTCGCGGCGTCGACGGCGCAGCGACACGGCGCCGAAGGCGCGCGGAAAGATCACCGCGTTCCAGCCGCCGTCGTGTGCCGCGCTGGGCACGATCAGGCCATCCACCCCGAGCCTGTCGGCCGCCGCGGCGACCCGCAGCGTGGCCCGGTTCGGGCGCTCGGGGCTCCATGGCGCGGACAGCGCCGGCAGCCCCACCCTCAGGCCGCGCCGCGTGGCGGCGTCGCGCAGGTCGAGCACCTGCAGGTCCACGTCCAGGCTGCAGACCCAGCGCGGGTCGGCGTCGGGCGGCACCTGGCCGTCGGTCGCGTGCCGCCACTCCGCCCACATCGTGTCCCGGTCCAGCGAGGCGTACAGCGGCCACGGGTCGCCCGGCCGGTGGAAGCGGGCGGGGTGGGGCGCCGGCTGCACGGGAGGCAGGCAGCCCGGCACGTGCAGCGCCGTCTGCCGCCACAGCCTCCCGCGGAAGCGGACGACCGGCGCCAGCTCCGACGACGTCAGGTGGGATCCCCGGCGGCGTAGGCAAGGGCCGCGCCCCGCACCTGCTCGAAGGCGCCGTCCGCCAGCAGGTCGATGGGGCGCTGCCAGCCCAGGTGCGCGCTGCGGCCGGTCAGCCAGGCCTGCCAGGCGCGCGGCGCCATCTGCGGGCCCAGGATCTCCAGGATGGCCGCCAGGTCGTCCAGCTTGAGCCGATACTCGGCACGGCGCGGCCCGATGCCCGCGCGCCAGCGCTCGACGGTCCGCTGGTTGGCGCCGGTGGCCTCGGACACCACGCGTGCCGGCAGCCGCCGCAGGGTCTCCGCGGTCATTGCCATGGCGTCATGGTAACGCCGGTCGAATCGCCGGTCAAAACGCCGGTTCGCGAGCAGCACGCTCCCGCAGCCAGCGCAGCAGCAGCGCCTCGTAGTCCGGGCTGATGGGAGCCGCCTCCTCGCCCTCGGCACCGCCGGCCAAGGTCGGGTAGTGCCCGGTGCCGGCGATCCGCACCGCCGATAGGAGCTCGGCCCGCTCGGCGAAGGCCGCCTGCCACGCCGCGCGGCTGTCGTCGATGGGCGTCCAACGGTCGTGACTGCCGTGGATCAGCAGGACGGGCAGTCGCAGCTCGCGCAGCACCGGTCCGATGTCGTAGTCCATCTCCAGCCGCCACTTCTCGTCCTGGGGACCTGGCTCGGGCGGCGGCTCGTGCACGAAGGCCTGCCCGAACCACGGCTCGGCCTGCGCCTCGCGAACGCGGCGCGCAGCCTCGGCACGCGGCAGGCGTCCGCGCATCGCGTCGTCCACGCTGGCGCGCAGCGCCACGGCCAGCTCGACGGCCGCTTCGGGATGGCCGGACGCGCGAATCGCGGTGGCGGCGGCGTACTGCATCTGCGCGGCGGGCGTGACGCCACAGGCGCCGACCAGCACCAGGAAGCTGACCAGCGGCGAGCGGACGGCCGCCTCGGGACCGATCCAGCCGCCCTGGCTGAAGCCGAAGATGCCCAGGCGCGCCGGGTCGACGGCGGCGTCATCGGCCAGGACCCCGAGGGCAGCCAGCGCATCGGCCGCCAGCTGGGCGAAATCGGCAGACTCGAAGTCACCCCCGGACGAGTCGCTGCCCGGCCGGTCGTAGCGCAAGATGGCGAACCCGGCCGGCACGAGCAGCGATTCCAGGTGGGTGAACAGGCGGAAGTCGCGCCCGCCGTGGCTGGCGCCATGCACGGTGACCAGGCCGGGAAAGGGCCCGTCTCCAGGAGGAAGCGCCAGCGTCCCCCGCAGTTGGACGCCGGCGCTCGTGAATGCGACCTCGCGGCGACGCATACCTGCCAGTCTGGCAGGCCGCCGTGGCCGCTGCCTCAGGCCACCTTCTGGGCCGCTGCGGGAGGCAGATCCTCTATCTGGTCGTTGTCCACCGCCCGGTCCGTCACCGACGCGTCGGTCCGGCGCACCTCGCGCACGCTGCGCATGCCGAGCACCAGGGCGGTGGGGATGGCCGACAGGGCGGCGAAGATGAAGAGCGTCCGCTCTGGGCCCAGGCCATCGGCCAGGGGTCCCGCCACCGCGGCGCCCACCGGGAAGATGAGCAGCGAGACCATCCAGTCGTACGAGCTCACGCGGGAGATGGCCTGCTCCGGCACGTGCTGCTGCAGGGTGGTGTGCCAGAAGGTGTTGCAGGCGCTGATGGCCACGGCCATGACCGCCAGCGCGATAGCCAGCACCGGGAGCGCGGGCGCGGCCGACAGGACGAGCAGCGCGGCCGGTCCGGCGAACAGCAGGCCGAAGGTGGCGATCAGCGGGCGAACCGGACGCCAGCGCAGGGCGAGCGCGCCGCCGGCCAGGCCACCGAAGCCGAAGACGCCCATCAGGATGCCCCAGTCGGCGGCGCCGTTCAGGCGCTCCTGCACGACCAGCGGCCCGAGGACAAAGAAGGCGGCGAAGGCCAGATTGCCGAAGGCGAAGGCGCCAAGCGAGGTCACCAGCCAGCGGCGCGACACGACCTCGTGCCAGCCATCGGCCAGCTCGGTCAGGAAGGACTGGCGCTCGGCCGCCGGCGCGGGCGGCACGCGGAGGGACAGCAGGAAGACGGCGCTGATCGCGAAGCTCACCGCGTCCAGCGCGAAGATCCATCCGGAGCCGATAAGGGCCACCAGCATGCCCGAGGCAATCGGCCCGATCATCTGCGCGGTGCTCTGCGACAGGTTCAGGAGCGCGTTGCCCTGCTGCAGCCGCGCGGGGCTGATGGTCTGCGGGATGAGCCCGATCACGGCCGGCTGGAAGAAGGCCGATGCGGCGCCGCTGACGATGGCCACCACCACGAAGATCGGCAGCCCGGCGGCGCCGAACAGGATGGCCACCGCCAGCACCAGCTGCGCCGCGGCGCGCACCACGTCCGAGCCGACCATGATGAGCCGCCGCGGCAGCCGATCGGCCCAAACGCCGCCGACCAGCATGAACAGGACGCGCGGCACCATGAACGACGCCAGCACGAATCCCAGGTCGGCGGCCGATCCCCGGACGCTCAGCACGGCGAAGGTGAGCGCCACGCCGGTGACGCCATCGCCGATGGCGGAGGTGGTCTGGCCGATCCAGAGGCGGCGGAAGTTTGGCTCGACCAGGGGACCAAAGCGCTTGAACACGCGGGCCTTGCCTTTCGCTTGACGTCGAGTTTGATGAGATCGAACTATTTGACGTCAAACTATCTGGCGTGTCAAGAGTCTGGCAGCAACACCCGCATGACGGTTCCCTGGCCAGGCTCCGACTCGGCGCTGATCGTGCCGCCATGCGCTTCCACCAGCGACCGCGCGATGGGCAGCCCCAGCCCGCTGCCGCGCGACTCCGCAGCGCGGTAGAAGCGGTCGAAGATGCGTTCCAGCGCCTCCGGCTCGATGCCGGCGCCGCTGTCGCGCACCACGAGCTCCACCCATCCGTCGCGGCGGCGGGCCTCCAGGCTCACCAGGCCGCCCCGCGGCGTGAAGCGCAGGGCGTTCTCCAGCAGGTTGCCGATGACCTGGCGGATGCGCGCCTGGTCGAGCTCCATGCTGTCCGGCAGCTCCGCCGCCGCCAGGCGCAGCGTCACCCCCGCCGCGTCGGCGCGTGGCCCGAAGCCGGCCACGATATCGGCCAGCAGGCCCTCCAGGTCCGTCGGCTCGGGATGGAGCTGCAGGCTGCCCGTCTCGGACAGCGACAGCGTGCGCAGGTCCTCCACCAGGCGCTCGAGGAGCGCCGTCTCCTCCAGGATCGGTTCCAGGTGCGCCCGGTCCGCCGGGTAGAGGCCGTCCAGGATTCCTTCCACGTTGCCCTGGATCACGCTCAGCGGCGTGCGCAGCTCGTGCGACACGTCGGCCAGCAGCTGGCGGCGCTCGGCCTCGTCGTGCTCCAGGCGGGCCGACATGGCGTTGAAGGCGCTGGCCAGCCGCCGCACGTCGCGCGGCCCGGTCTCCGCGACGCGGGCGGAGTAGTCCCCCGCCTCGACCCGGCTGGCGGCGGCCATCAGGTCGGCCACCGGCCCCGCCGACCCGCGCACGCCGCGCACGATGGCGCGCGCGAACAGTGCGACCAGGATCAGTCCGACCAGCGCGGCCACGATCGCCGGCGGCCCGCCGCTGAAAGCGTGCGACAGCGCCCAGACCACGATTCCGACGGCCGCGATCATGATGATCAGCGCCAGCAGGGCGAATCCAAAGGCGCGCGCCATGAAGCGGCGGCGCACCAAACGCCAGCCGCCGGGTCCCTCTGGCGGCCACGCCTCGCCTTCCGGCCACCACGGCGGGCGTCCCTGCCGGCCCCACTCCCGGCGCCACTCGCCGCGATGCCAATCCCCGCGCGGGCGGTGCCGCGGCTCAGGCATCGGACATGCGGTAGCCGACTCCGTACACTGTCTGCAGGTATCGCGGCCGGCGGGGATCGGGCTCCAGCTTGCGGCGGATGTTCTTCACGTGGGCGTCGATCGCCCTCTCGTACGCCTCCAGCGCCTGCCCGTGGATGCTGTCCAGCAGCTGTGAGCGGGTGAAGACGCGGCCCGGCTGGCGGGCCAGCGTGGCCAGCAGCTCGAACTCGGATGCGGTCAGCGGCACGATCCGGCCCGCCACGGTGGCCCGCAGCCGCGCCACGTCCAGTTCCAGCTCACCGACCCGCAGGACCTCCTCGACGCCGGCTGCCGCGCGGCGGCGCAGCACGGCGCGAACCCGCGCCACCAGCTCGCGCGGGCTGAATGGCTTGGTCATGTAGTCGTCCGCGCCCAGCTCCAGGCCGAGCACCGTGTCGGTCTCGCTGTCCCGCGCGGTGAGCATGATGATCGGCGTGGCCGACGCGTCGCGCAGCGCACGGGCCACGTCCAGGCCGTCCACCCCCGGAAGCCCCAGGTCCAGCACCACGAGGTCCGGGCGCTCGGTCCGCGCCCGCATGAGGGCCTCGTTGCCGTCGCGCGCCAGCGACACCGCGAACCCGGCGTTCTCCAGGTAGTCGCGCACCAGGCGCACGATCTTCGGCTCGTCGTCGACGACCAGGATGCGGGGCATCGCGGGCATGGTAGACGGGCGGGCGTCACCGCCCGCCCGCATCGGTCCGTGGCCCGTCTCAGGCGCCAGGGCTGCCGCCCTGTTTCGCCTCTGGGCCTTCGTCGCCGTGCGCGCGCCGATGCATCTCATCGAAGTAGTCGCGCGCCCGGTCATAGCGGCCGTGATGCTCGCCCCAGTCGCGCCGGCCACCCCATCGGCCCCAGCCGATGGCTGCCCGCAGCAGGGCAAAGATCAGGATGAAGGCCAGGATCCAGGCGAAGAAGCCGAAGAAGCCGAATCCGGCGCCCCAGCCCCAGTGGCCGACGTACGGGCCCGGCCCGTAAACGACGGTCGCTCCGGAGGCCACCGCGGCGCCCCCGCTGGCGATGCCGGCCGTCACCCCGGCGTTGTATGAGCCGATTCCGATGGCCACCAGCAGCCCGATGATCCCCAGCACGGCCAGGACTCGGAAGAATCCACCCGACATGTGTGTTGCTCCCCTTTTCGTGTGCTTCGGCCGGTCCATCCGGCCACGGGGAGCAGCCTGCCGGGCAGTTGTGCGCGAACTGTGAACGCCGAATGCGAATGTGGCGTAGGTCACATGACATGGACGATGCGGCGATCGCGGCGCAGCGCCGCGCATTCGACTTCTGGCTGGGCGAGTGGGAGGTCCGCGGCCCGGCGGGCCGGCTGCTGGGCCACAACCGGATCACCGCGCTGTTCGATGGCGCAGCCATCCGCGAGGAGTGGACCGGCGCCGGCGGGGTGCAGGGAACCAGCCTGAACTGCTACTCGGCGGCGACCGACCGCTGGCACCAGACCTGGGTCGACGCGGACGGCGACCTGCTGCTGCTGGACGGCGGGCCGCAGGACGGCGGCATGGTCATGGAGGGCGTCACCGGCAGCACCCGCCACCGCATCAGCTGGACCCCGCTGCCGGAGGGCGATGGCCTGCGCCAGCACTGGGAGACCCGCGAAGAAGACGGCGACTGGCAGACCGCCTTCGACGGTCGCTACAGCCGGGTGCGGTAGCGCAGCTCGTCGAACGCCACGCCGCCCAGGTTGCGGTGGCGGATCGTGCCGTCGGGACGCCAGCCGGCGCGCTCGTAGATGCGACGCGGCCGGTGGTTCTCCGCCGCCGTCCAGAGGGTGGCGGTGCTGAACTCGTCGGCGCGCAGCGTCTCGATGGTCGCGGTCAGCAGCGCGCGTCCGGCTCCCTGCCCCCACGCCTTCGGCGCCACGTAGAAGCCATCCAGCTCACCGGTTGAGCCGTCCGCGTCGTCGTCCGCCGACGGCCGCAGGATCGCGAAGCCGAGCACCCTGCCGCCATCGACGGCCACCAGGGCGTGGGTGCGGCGCGCCGGACGCCTGACGGCCTCCTCCCAGCGGTCGACGAAGGGCAGCGCCTCCAGCACCTCGGCCGGGAAGATGTGCGGCCAGGCCGCGATGCCCGCCGCGTGCTTGGCGCGGCGCATGGCGGGCAGGTCAGCGGCACGCGCCGGGCGGACGGTGATGGCCATTGCGCCGCGGATGGTGGCACGCCCGCGGGTCGCCGTGCGGCCCCTGCGGACCGGGTGCGCTGCTAGGCTCCTCGCGCGATGGAACGCCTCCGCCGCTTCCTGGCCAGCTCGGGCGAGGCGCTGACCGAGCGCGACTTCCGCCTCTATTGGATCGGCCAGACCGGCTCCGCCATCGGCGACTCCCTGGTGGGCCTGGCCCTGGCGTTCGCCGTGCTGGCCATCGGCGGCTCGGCGGGCGACCTGGGGCTGGTGTTCGCCGCTTTCTCCGTGCCGCGGGTGGTGTTCACGTTGGCCGGCGGGGTGTGGGCCGACCGGCTGCCGCGCAAGCGGGTCATGGTCGCCTGCGACCTGGTCCGTGCCGCGGCGCAGGCCGTGATGTCGATGCTGCTGATCACCGGGGCCGCGGAGGTGCCGCACCTGATCAGCTTCGCGGTGGTGATGGGCAGCGCATCGGCCTTCTTCACGCCCGCGGCGGTGGGCCTCATGCCGCAGATCGTCAGCACCGCGCGGGTGCAGCAGGCGAACGCGCTGGTCTCCATCTCGGGCAGCGCGGCGCACATCTTCGGTCCGGCGCTCTCCGGCTTCATCGTGCTGACCTGGGGTGCCGGATGGGCCTTCGCCATCGACGGCCTCAGCTTCCTGGTGAGCGCGGGCTTCCTGCTGGCCATGCGGGTCAGCCCGCACCCCGTCGCCGAGCGGCGCCCCTTCGTGACCGAGCTGGCCGAGGGCTGGCGCGAGGTGGTGTCGCGCTCGTGGGTGTTGGCCTGCATCGTGACCTTCTCCCTGTCGAACGTGTCGCTCGGCGCCTTCCAGATCCTGGGGCCGATCATCGCGCAGCGCGACCTGGGCGGCGCCGCGGCGTGGGGCATCGTGGGCGCGGGCTCGGCCATCGGCGGCATCGCCGGCGGCGCCATCTCGCTGCGCTGGAAGCCGGCCCGCCCCCTGATCCCCGCCTTCGGGGTGATGCTGCTGGCCCAGATCCAGCTGCTGCTGCTGATCCCGCCCTTCCCGGCGCTGGTGGTGGCGGGCGGCGCGTTCGTCACCGTGGCGGCCATCGTCATCAGCAACACCCTGTGGGACACGATGATCCAGCAGCACATCCCGCGCGAGGCGATCAGCCGGGTGAGCGGCTACGACTGGATGTTCTCGCTCGTCTTCCAGCCTCTCGCCTTCGCGGCGGTCGGCCCCGTGTCCGAGGGGATCGGCATCCCGCAGACGCTGCTGCTGTGCGCGGCCATCGGCCTGGCGGCCAACAGCCTGGTGCTGCTGATCCCGAGCGTGCGCAACCTCCGCCGCCTGGACGACCGGCAGGTGACCGAGCCGATGCCGGACGCGGCCGCCGCCGGCGATCCCACCGACCCTCCGCTGGCGACCTCGGTCTAGCGGCCGGCCGCCTCCGCGGCGTACGCCAAGGCGGCCTCCAGGGTGGCATCGCGCCCGGCGAAGTAGTCCTCCGCCCTCACCGGCACCGATACCTCCGGCTCGATCGTCAGGCGGGTGTCGTCCGCATCGGCCTTCTGCCAGTAGCGCGTGCTGATGCCGACGCGCATCGGCACCGCGTAGTCGGGCAGCTGCAGGAAGGTCACGTCGTCCCAGAAGTTCAGCCCGCCGCCCATGGGCTCGCCGATGAAGACGGCGTCGGTGCCGACCTCGATCTCTGTCGAGAAGTTCGACGCGGCGGAGAAGGTGACTCGATCGGTCAGCACCAGGAGTTTTCCCGGCCGATCGATCGCCGAGTCGTTCAGCGCTGACAGGATGGGCGGGTACTCGTGATTGTCGCCGCCCGGGTTCTGGCGCAGGTCGACGATGACCGGCTCATCCGGATGGTCCGCCGCCAGCTCGGTGATCTCCGCGACCTCGCCGCGGTCCACGGGCCGCACCGCCGCGTACCGCACGTAGATGCCGCCTTCTGGCAGGCGCTCGACGCTGAACACGTCGTGGATCCCCTGCGTGTGGCGCAGCCCCTCGCGCGTCGGCAGGCCGGTGTACGCCAGCCAGCCGGCCCAGCTCTCGAACTCGGCCACCGGCACCGGGGCCAGCTCGACGCGGCGTTCGGTGCCCCCCTCGTCCGCCACGGTGATCTCGACGTCTCCCTGGCCGACCAGGCCGAGTCCGCGCAGCACCGACACCTTCAGCAGGAAGATCGGCCGGAAGGCCGGCACCGTCGCCGGACCGTCGCGGGGCACGAGTGGTTCGAGCGCAGCCAGTACCTCGTCAATCGGGCGGCCGGCGACGGCCGTCAGGCGCGACCCGACCACGTCCTCGTGCGGCGCCATGGCCGCGGTCACGTACACGCCCTCGGCGAACTCGTAGACGCGCAGGGGCAGGATCGGCTCGTCGGTGCGCTCGGCCAGGAACGCGAACTGGTGCCCGTCCCGCTGGGGCGCGAGCCGGGCCCACAGGCGCATCAGCCCGACCATGGCCTCATCCGGCGTCATCTCGCCGAGCTGTGCCCCGAGCGCCTCGGCTTCCCGGCGGAACTCGGCCTCGGTGATCGCATGGAAGGGCTCGGGATGCTGGCGCACCAGCCGCTCGATGGCGCGGTCGATCTCCTGCCGGGCAGCGGCCAGCGCGTCTCCACCCGATGCGGCCGGCGAGGACGGTGGCGCGGCCGTGCATCCCACGAGAATGGCGACGAGGAGCAGCGATGACAGGCGCCACGGCACTCGGTGCACGGCTTCCTCCAGCGAACGGCGAGGCAGATGCTACCAACTGGTAGTATCCCCGCCGCCGCGCCGGGGTTCAAAGGCATCGCAGAGGTTCAGCCGGTCCGCGCGCGCGAGTCCCGCGCCAGCCTGGCGCGCGCCCCCTCCGCGGCCGCCTCCACGTCCAGCAGGGCGGCCTTCACGCCCTGCTCGTCCCCGATCTCGGCAACGAAGCGGGCGTATGCCTCCTCGAAGGCCACGTTCGCCCGGCGGTGCGCGCGACGGCCCGCGGCGGTCAGGCTGAGCAGGCGTGAGCGGGTGTCCTGCGGGTTCGGCACCTCGCGCAGGTGGCCGCGCTCCCGCATGGCGCGGATGTAGTGCGACACGGTGGTGGGCGGCATGCCCACGGTGGCGGCGATGTCGGTGGGGCTCATAGGCTCGAACTCGAACAGCGCGCTGTACACGGCGTACTCGTCCGGGCGGAGGCCCGAGCCATCCATGGCGCTGGCCAGCAGCGAGCGCACCTGCTGGCTTGCGGCGAACAGATCGAACAGCAGCGAGGACCGCCTGCGGCGCGCCATGGGCCGATCATACGGCCGCTGCCACCCGCTGCTATCTTTCCGCCGATGGCCGACTCCCCCGCCGCCCTGACCGGGCGCGATGCCGCGACAGCCGCCGAGCTGCGGGAGCGGTACGGATACCTGCAAGAGGTCGTCGCCGACATGGAGCGGCGGGTGCCCTACGCCTCGGCCATGGTGCGCAGCCGGGAAGGGCTGCGGCTGAGCCTGCGGGACGCCGAGCAGGCCGTCGTGCGGCAGGACCCGCAGGAAGGCGTGGTGCTGACCGCGTCGGACGGTCATCGACTGCAGGAGGCCTCCAGCGACCGCACGGATGCCGAGACCGTCCGCCAGCTGGCCAGCGACCTGGTCGACAGCCTGACCGGTCGCACGCCGGAGCCCGGGGATCCGTCGTTCGACATCGCGGTGGATGGGGCCGCGCTCGGTGACTTCGCCACTCCGGTGGTGGACGACCCTGCGCGCATCTCCCTCAGGGACAAGATCGCGCGCTACGAGGGAGTCCGGCAGCGCCTGCGCGAGATGGACGAGCGCGCGGTGCAGGCCGTGAGCAGCTACACCGAGATCGACCAGCGGCAGGTGTTCGCCAACCGCGCCGGCCTGTCGACCCAGCAGGTCCGGCGCACGACGCTGGCCATGCTCCTCTTCGTGTCCGATGGCTCGCGCCAGGAGTACGTGTACCTCGCCAAGGCCGGCACCGGCGGGCTCGAGAAGACGGACGTCACCGAGGAGGAGCTGCGCGAGGCGGCCACCACCGCCGGTGAGCTGCTCCACGCCGAGACCATGCCGCCGGGCATGTACGACGTGGTGACCGACTCGGTCACCACCGGCACCATCGCCCACGAGGCCTTCGGGCACGGCATGGAGACCGACATGTTCCTGAAGCAGCGCGCCCGCGGTGCCGAGTTCATTGGCAAGCGGGTGGGCTCCGACCTGGTGAACATCGTCGACGACCCGACGCTGCCCGGCGCCTACGGCTCGTACTTCGTGGACGACGAGGGACAGCCATCGACGCCCACCCAGATCATCCGCGACGGCATCCTGCAGGGTGGCCTTACCGACCTCTACTCGGCGGTGCGCCTGGGGCTGCAGCGGACCGCCAACGGGCGTCGCGAGAGCGTGCAGCGCAAGGCCTACGCGCGGATGTCGAACACCTTCTTCCAGCCCGGCTCGAGCACGCCGGCCGAGGTGCTGGCCAGCCTGGATGACGGCGTCTACCTGTGCCAGACGGAGAACGGCATGGAGGACCCCAAGGGCTGGGGCATCCAGATCTGGGCGCACTTCGCCCGCGAGTACAAGGCCGGCAAGCCCACCGGGCGCATCTTCTCGCCGGTCGCCATCACCGGCTACGTGCCGGACGTGCTGCGCGACGTCTCCATGGTCGCCAACGACTTCGAGACCCAGGCGGGCACCTGCGGCAAGGGCTGGAAGGAGCTCGTGCCAGTGGGCTCCGGCGGTCCCCACATCCGCACCCGCTGCAGGCTGGCCTGAGCCGATGGATCGGCGCCTGACCGATGCCCTGGCCCGCGACGCGCGGATCCACGACTGGACCGTGCGCCGCCAGGTCGGCCGCAGCGTCCAGATCTACGTCGTCGGCAACGTCGTCGAGAACATCCGCCAGGTCGAGCGCGAGGCCTACGAAGTCGAGATTTTCAACGACCACGAGGTCGACGGGCAGCTGCGCCGCGGATCGGCCACCGTGCCGATGTCGCGCGCCGACCTCGAGCGGCTGCCGGAGGTGCTAGACACCGCGACCACCATGGCCAGCCTCGTCCACAACGAGCCGTGGATGCTGCCGGCGCCGCACGACCTGCCCGACGTGCCGCTGGCGGACGAACAGCTGACGACGGCCGCCGGCGCGCTGGCGGCCGCCACCGAGGCATCGGACCAGATCAGGGAGCTGGCGGCCGCGGAGGCGGTCAACGACGTGCGGCTGTCCGCCGCGGAGCTGTTCGTCAACACCGTCGAGGAGGAGCTGCACAACAGCCGCGATCTGGCGGCCGAGGCCGTCTCGACGCACCTGCTGTTGGAGATCACCCTGCTGGCGCGGCGCGGCGACGACGAGGCGGAGTACTTCCGCCAGGCAGAGTCACGCCGAATGGCCGACCTGCGCATCGAGGAGACGGTGCGCGACGGGTCGCGCATGGCCCGCGACAAGCTCGGGGCACAGGCGCCGCAGACACGCCTCGGGCCGGTGGTGATCAGCGGCGAGGCGCTGAGCCAGCTGTTCGGCGGCACGGCGGTGAG
>DASSNI010000023.1:0-17946 GCA_035701385.1 Candidatus Limnocylindria bacterium
GGACCTCGGAGACGCGGTCGGAGCCGGCGCGCGGCGGCATCGGCTCCGCACGCTGCATGGCGGGCTGCGGGGCCGGACGCTGAACCGGAGGCGGGGCGAGGTCCGGGAACTCCAGGCGCTCCTTCTGGTTCAGCATCGCGACCTTGAACTTCACCGGCTCGGCCAGCATCGGGAAGTCGTTCAGCAGCCCCGTCTCCGCCGCATCGGAGGCGGTCAGGATGTCGAGCGTGCCGTAGTCGAAGATGCGGCCCAGGAAGCTCTGGGTCAGCCGCGCGTCGTTGACCTTCTCCAGGCTGGAGTCGCCCATCTGCTTGTTGAAGATGCCCTCGGCCTTGATGACCCGCCGGGTGGTGATCAGATACTCCTGGTTGCGCCAGGCCCAGATCTTGAGGCCGATATAAGCCAGGCAGATCAGCAGGGCGACCACCGCCACGATCTGCAGGATGCCCTGAAGGTTCCAGGGCGCCGAACTCGTCTGCCAGATCAGGAGGGCCAGCGCCAGGACGGCGCCGATGACGTAGAGCCACGTCTCGGCCAGGACCGCGAACCAGTGCTGCCGGCTCTCGAAGACGACCTCCTCGCCCCGGCTCAGCAGGTTCCTTGCGTAGCTCATCGGGCCATGCTCCGTGCTCAGGCTCTCGGGTGCGCCCGGGCGTACACCTCGCGCAGGCGCTCGCCGGTCAGGTGCGTGTAGAGCTGGGTGGTGCTGATGCTAGCATGGCCCAACAGGGTCTGGACCACGCGCAGATCGGCTCCTCCCTCGAGCAGATGCGTGGCAAAGCTGTGCCGGAAGGTATGCGGCGTGACGTGGCCCGCCACCCCCGCCGCCTCCGTCCAGCGCCGCACCAGCCGCCATACCGCCTCGCGCGTGAGCCGCGTGCCGCGCTGGCTGACGAAGACCGCCGGGCTGGGCCGTCCGGCCGTCCACGACATGCGCGGTCCGTTCAGGTACCGATGCAGCCGCTCGCGCGCCGGCTCGCCCATCGGCACCCGTCGCTCCTTGTTGCCCTTGCCGATGACGCGGACCTGCAGGTTCGGCAGGTCCAGCCGATCCGTGTCCAGGCCGGTCAGCTCGCTGACCCGCAGCCCGCACGCGTACAGCAGCTCGAGGATGGCCGCGTCCCGCACGCCCACCGGATCACTGGCCGATGGAGTGGCCAGGATGCGCTCGACCTGCTCCTCGGTCAGCACGTCGGGCAGGTAGCTGCCGGGCTTGGGGCTGTCGAGCAGCGAGGCGACGTCCCGCTCGACGATGCCCTCGCGCAGCGCGAAGCCGTAGAACGACCGGATGGCCGCCACCTTGCGCGCCTGCGTGGTAGGGCGTAGGCCGGCGCGGCGCAACCCGTTCACGAAGTCTGCCACCGCTTCGGCATCGTGCAGCCACCGCTTGCCCGCCTGGGCGGCGAACTGCGACAGGTCGCGCCGGTAGGCCGCGATCGTCAGCGGCGAGAGGCCGCGCTCTACCCGAAGCTCGAGCAGGAACGCGTCGATGGCCTTCAGCAGCTCCGGGTCTGCGGTCATCAGTCGCCGGCGGCGGCCCGCAGCAGGGCATCGGCGGCGGCACGTGCCTCCTCGCCGGCCCCCTCCCCGGCCAGCATGGCCGCCAGCTCCTGGCCGCGCCCATCGGCGTCGAGGGTCGTGGCCTCCGCCACCGTGCGGCCGTCCACTGTCCGCTTGCCGATATGCACGTGGCTGTCCGCGAGGGCCGCCACCTGCGCCAGGTGCGTGACGCACAGCACCTGGTGGAACGCGGCCAGCGCGCGCAGCCGCTCCCCCAGCGCGGTGGCGTGCCGGCCGCCGATCCCGGTGTCCACCTCGTCGAAGACGAGCACCGGCGTCTCGTCCGCGGCGGCCAGCACCACCTTCAGCGCCAGCGACAACCGGCTGGCCTCACCACCCGAGGCGATGCGCGCCAGCGGTCGCGGGGGCTCACCGGCGTTCGGGGCGAAGGTGAAAGTCACGCGGTCGCCGCCGCCCGGCCCGATGTCCGTGGGCTCGACCGACACGCCGAAGCTGCGGGCGGGCAGCCCCAACGGCGGCAGCTCGTCGTTGACGCGGTCGGCCAGCTCCTCAGCCGCCGCCGTCCGTGCCGCGCTCAGCTCTGCGGCTGCCGCCTCCAGCGCCGCGCGGCGCTCCGCCTCCTCGGCACGCAGCCGCTCCCGCGTCGCCGCCTGGTTCTCGAGGCGCTCGAGCTCCTCCACCGCGGCGGCACCGAAGGCGATGACCTCGTCGAGCGTGGCGCCGTACTTGCGCTTCAGGTCGTAGAGCAGCGCCAGGCGCCCTTCCAGCGCGCGCTGCGTGGCGGTATCGAGGTCGACCGTCTCGCCCAGGGCTGCGACGTCGCGTGCCAGCTCCGTCGCCTCGGCTTCCAGTCCGGCCGCACGATCGGCCGCGGCGGCGAAGCGCTCGTCCAGGCTCGCGGCCTGGCTCAGCTCGCCGGCGGCGGCGCGCAGGGCATCGAGCGCGCCTCCCTCGTCGCGCAGGGACCGCACCGCGGTGTCGGCGGCGCGAGCAATCGCCTCGGCGTGCGTGGCGGCCCGCAGCTGGCGTTCCACGTCGCCGTCCTCGCCGGCACGTGGCGCCGCGGAGCCGATCTCGTCGGCCTGGTGGCGCAGCAGCTCCACGCGTCGCGCGAGCTCGTGCGGGTCCGCCAGCATCTCCGCCGACTGGGCGACAGTGGCCCGCCACGCGGCGTGTGCCGCGGCCACCGCCGCGGCTTGCGACCCCAGTCCGCCGAAGCGGTCGAGCAGGGCCAGCTGCCGATCGGCGGCGAGCAGGCGCTGCTGCTCGTGCTGGCCGTGGATCTCGGCCAGCCGCTCCCCCAGCGAGGCGAGGCCGCCCACCGTCACGCTGCGGTCGTTCACGCGCACCAGTGAGCGGCCATCGGCGCCCACCTCGCGGCGCACGATCGCCATGCCGTCACCGGCGGCCAGCACGTCGGCCAGCGGGTCGTCCTCGCCTGCCACCACGCCGTCAAACACGGCCTCGATCCGGGCGGCATCGGCCCCGCTGCGGACCTGGTCGCTGGCGGCGCGGGCGCCGAGCGCCAGTGCCAGTGCGTCGACGATCAGGGACTTGCCCGCGCCCGTCTCGCCGGTGAGCACGGTGAAGCCGGGCGAGATCGGCAGGCGAATACGCTCGATGACTGCCAGGTTCTCGACGGTGAGCTCGGTCAGGGACATCGGCGCATCAGGCGGTCAGTACGGCAGCCGCGAGGCCTTGGTGCGCAGCAGGTCGTAGAACGGCGTCGAGCCGCTCGGCTCGATCAGTCGCAGCGGCACCTCCAGTGCCCGCACCTCGACGCGGTCGCCGGCAACCATCGGCAGGTCCCATTGCCCGTCCACCGACACGACCGCGCCGGTCGAGGCGGCGCGCAGGGTCATGGTCACCACGTGCTCCTCGCCGGCCACCACGCTGTGCAGCGAGCTCAGGTAGGCGGCCACCGGCGTGATGATCATGTTGCGCAGCCGCGGATCGAGGATGGAGCCACCGGCGCTGAAGGAGTAGGCGGTGGACCCTGTGGGCGTGGCGACCACCACGCCATCTGCCACGTACGTCGCCAGATGGCTGCCGCTGACGTCGACCTCGACCTGGATCATCCGCACCCGGCCGCCACGCGCAAGCACGACCTCGTTCAGGCAGGAGTGGCTTTCGCTCGTCCCGTCGGCGCGGGCCAGCGTGGCCTGGATGCGGAACCGCTCGTCGATCCGGTAGTCGCCGGCAGCGACCTGGTCAAGGGCGTGCTCCAATCCATCAGCCTCGACCTTGGCCAGGAATCCGACGCGGCCGAGGTTCACCCCGAGCGCCGGGATGCCGTTGTCGCCGATGGCGCCGGCCGTGCGCAGGAACGTGCCGTCGCCTCCCAGCACGCAGACCACGTCGGTGCCGGTGCACTCGGCCGCGATCCGGTCACGCTCCTCGGCGGGCGCCTCCCAGACGTCGACGCCATGCGCCTCGCACCAGGCACGGCCACGGGCCAGCACCTGCCGCGCGTCATCGTCGGTCGGGTTGTAGGCGAAGCCGACCCGCATCTACTCGTCCGGCTCGCGGGGTCCGTCGGCCGCTCCGGGCGCGCCAGCCGCGGGCAGGCGCGCGGCGATCTCGGCCACCTGGCGCCGCAGGGCAGCGATCTCGCTGCCGATGTCCTCCTGCACCGCCGCGTAGGAGCGGTCCAGCCCGGCCGCGATCAGCGCCCGCATCAAGCTGGACGGCGACACGCCGCGCGCATGGGCGGCCTGCTCGACACGCTGCAGCAGGGCGTCCGGCATGCGCAGCGAGACGATCTGCCGCATGGTGTCCGGCGACGGCTCCGGAATCGGGCCCTGGACGACCTCCAGGCCCTCGAAGCCCACGCTGAGCTGCTCACCCGCCGGCTGCGTGCTGCGCTTCCTCATGCGGGCGGAATCGTAATACGCCGTGGCCACCCAACCTAGCCCGATGGAGCCGCCACCACCCGGATCCGCTCCGCAAGCGCCTCCGGCGCCATCCCCGACGGTTCCACCAGGTGCGCCAGGAACTCCACGTTCCCGTCACCGCCCAGGATGGGTGAGCGGATGAGGCCGCTGACGCCGAATCCTGCCGCCCCGGCGTCGGCCCCGACCTGCTGCAGCACCCGCGCGTGGGTGGCGGGGTCGCGTATGACACCGTCGCGTGGCGCTGCTTCTCGGCCGGCCTCGAACTGGGGCTTGACCAGCGCCACCACCTGGCCGTGCGGCTCCAGCAGCCGCCGGACCGCCGGCAGCACCAGGCGCAGCGAGATGAATGACAGGTCGAGGGTGGCGAGCTGCACCGGCTCCGGCAGCCCTTCCAGCGTGCGCAGGTTGGTGCGCTCCATGCTCACCACGCGGGGATCGCCCCGCAGCCGATCGACCAGCTGCCCCCGCCCCACGTCCACCGCGTAGACGCGGCGGACGCCCCGCGCGAGCAGCACGTCGGTGAAGCCGCCGGTGGACGCGCCTGCGTCGAGCGCCACCTCGCCGGCCGGGTCGATCGCGAACGCGTCGAGCGCGGCGGCGAGCTTCTCCCCCGCCCGGCTGGCCCACCGTCGCCGGTCGCGGACCACGAGCTCCACGTCCTTCGCCACCAGCGTGCCCGGTCGCAGGTTGCGCGTGCCCATGGCCGGAGCCTCCACCTCGCCGGCCAGCAGCATGGCCTGCGCCGTGGCCCGGGTGGGTGCCAGGCCGCGATCGACGAGCAGGACGTCCAGCCGGACGCGCGGCATCAGAGCGAGCGGACCACCCGCGCAGGGTTGCCGACGGCCAGCACCCCGCCCGGGAGGTCGCGGACGACGACCGTCCCGGCACCCACCACCGTCCGCGCCCCCACCGTGACGCCCGGCCCCACGATCACCCCACCGCCCAGCCACGCGCCGTCACCGATGCTGATCGGCTTCGCCGACTCCCAGCCGCTCGCCCGCTCCGCCGCCTCGAGCGGATGCGTGGCGGTCAGCAGCTGCACGTTCGGGCCGATCTGCACGTCGTCGCCGACCGTGATGCGCGCCGGATCCAGCAGCACCACGTTGGCGTTGACGAATGTGCGCGCGCCGATGCTGACGTTCGTGCCGTAGTCGCAGTGCAGCGGCACGATCACGGTGCTGCCCTCTCCCAGCGAGCCGAACAGCTGAAGGAGGAGCTCGTCCCGCGCCTCCTCGTCGGCATTGCCGACTGCGATCAGCCGCTGCAGCAGCTGTGCGCAGCGGCGGCGCGCCTTGACCAGCTCGGAGTCATCGGCTCGATACGGATCACCGCGCAGCATGCGGTCGCGGTGCTCGCTCACCGCACCGCGGCTCTCAGGCCGCGCCGGCGTCAGAGGCGTCTGCCCGCTGCGCGGTCGGTCCGAGCGCCTCGCGTACCTGGGCGGCGATGCCGTCCACGTCGATGCGCTGCTGGCGACGCAGGTCGTCCACCGCGCCATGGTGCACGAAGCCCTCGACCAGAGCGACCTTGTGCACCGGCGCGCGCACGCCGGCGCGGTTCAGCGCGTCGAGCACGCCATCACCGAAGCCGCCCATGGCGGCCGACTCCTCGGCCGTGACCACCACGCGCTTGTCCTTCGCGTGCTCCGCGAGGCACGCCTCGTCCAGCGGCTTGGCCCAGCGAGCGTTGATGACCGTCGAGCTCAGGCCACGCTCCCGGCGCAGGGCATCGTCCACCGCGAGCAGGCGCTGCACGATTGGGCCGAAGCCGACCAGCAGCAGGTCGCTGCCGCTGCGCAGCACCTCGGCGCGGCCGATCTCCAGCCGCTGTCCGGTGCGATCGGCCAGGTCCTCGCCGGGGTCCCTGGGGTAGTGGAGCGAGATCGGACCATCGTGGGCCATGGCGGTCACCACCATGTCGCGCAGCTCCTGCTCGTCCTTCGGCGAGCCGATGGCCAGGTTCGGCAGCGCGCGCTGGGCGCTGAGCGTGAACATGCCCTGGTGGCTGGTCCCGTCCTCGCCCACCAGCCCAGCCCGATCGATGGCCAGCAGCACCGGCACCTCGTTCTGGCAGACGTCGTGGACAAGCTGGTCGTAGGCCCGCTGGCTGAAGGTCGAGTAGAGCGCCACCACCGGCCGCATGCCAGCCAGCGCGAGCCCTGTGGCCATGGTCACCGAGTGCTGCTCGGCGATGCCCACGTCGAAGAAGCGCGACGGGTATCTGTCGGCGAAGCGCGAGAGGCCGGTGCCGGTCGGCATGCCGGCGGTGATGGCGCAGATGCGCGGATCATCAGCCGCCAGGCGCACCAGCTCCTCGACGAAGGTCTGGGTGTAGGTCTTCGGCTTCCGCTGCGGCGCCGATTCGGCCGGCAGCGGCTCCTCCGTCGGGTCGATCAGCGTCAGGTCCACAGGCGGCAGTGACGCCCCGTGGAAGGAGATGCTGTCCTGTTCGGCCGGCGCGTAGCCGCGACCCTTCACTGTCTTGACGTGGACCAGCACGGGCGTTGGGAGAGCGAACGCGCGCTCGAAGGCCGCTTCCAGCTCCGCCAGGTCATGCCCGTCCAGCACGCCGATGTAGGTGATGCCCATGTCCTCGAAAAAGCCGACGGAGGCCCACGAGCGCTTGAAGCTCTCCTTGGCCCAGCCGAGCACGTCATAGATCGGCCGGCCGATGACCGGTACCCGGTTCAGGGTGCGGGCGGTGGCGGATTTCGTCCCCTGGTAGGCGCGCGTCAGCCGCAGCTTGTTCAGCCGCGTGGAGAGGCCACCGACCGAGGGGCTGATGCTCATCTCGTTGTCGTTGAGCACGATCAGGATCCGATGGCGGGCGTGGCCCAGGTGGTTGAGCGCCTCCATCGTGAGGCCGGTCTGCAGCGCCGCGTCGCCCACCACCACGGCGATCCGCTGGCGCCGCAGCGGGTCGTCAGCCGGCCGCAGGTCGCGAGCGCTCGCCAGTCCGACGCCGATGCTCACCCCCGTGCCGGCATGCCCACCGTCGAACACGTCGTGCTCGCTCTCGCTGCGCCGCGGGAAGCCGCCCACGCCGCCCAGCTGCCGCAGCGTGTCGAAGCGCTCGGCCCGACCGGTGAGCAGCTTGTGGGCGTAGGCCTGGTGACCGGTGTCCCACACGATCCGGTCACGCGGTGAGTTCAAGATGCGGTGCAGGGCCAGCGTGATCTCCACGGTGCCCAGCGAGCTGGCCAGGTGACCGCCCGTGTCATGGACCGTGCGAATCATCTTCGTGCGCAGCTCGCCGCACAGCGCGTCCAGCTCCGCGGGGCTCATGCCGCGCAGCTGCGCCGGGTCGGTCAACGTGTCAAGGATCGCCATGCGTGCTCCGAAGCGGGTTGATGGCGGCCGAAAGTATAGGCCGATGTCCCCGACGAGCCGCGAACGGCTCCTGTTGCGCCGCCCGCGCGTGACCGCCCGCTCGAAACGCCGATTCAGATCTCCTTTTCGAAGATGTGCGACGTCTTGTCCAGGGTGTAGCCCTCCCGCCGATAGAAGCCGTGTGCACGCTCGCGGGTGATGCGCGTGGCAACCAGCATGCGATGGCACCTGTGCTCGAGTGCCCACCCCTCGCCGGCCTTCAGCAGCTCGGCTCCAACGCCGCCCCCGCGCTGCCTCTCATCGACCACCAGGGCCATGACCTGCGCGCTCAGCGGCGCCAGCAGCGTTCGCTTCAGCTCGACGTGGATCCAGCCGATGGTCCGTTCGCCCTCCCCGGTAGCGACCAGTACCACCGCATCGTTCCCGCGTCCCAGGTCGTGCAGTCGCGCGCGCAGCTCGTCCGGCGTGACCGCGTAGCCGAGCTGCGCGGCCTGGGCGGCCATGGCCGGCACGTCGTCCGCTCCCGGCCTCCGAATGGCGAGCACTGCCACCATGGCGGCGGTCAGCCCTGCTCAGGGGGAGAGCCGCCCTCGTCGACGAGGCCGCGTCCGAGCTGGGAGATGGTCAGCTCCGCGTCCTTCAGCCGCGCCTCGCAGGCGGCGTGCAGCTCCAGCCCGCGCCGGTAGAGGCGGATGCTCTCCTCGAGCGGCAGGTTGCCCGCCTCCAGCGACTGCACGACGCGCTGCAGTTCGGCGATCAGCTCGTCGAAGGGCCGCGTCGCCAGCTCGGTCGCCGGTGCCCGGGTCATGGCAGGAGCTCCTCCGCCTGCGGGTCGGACGGCGTGGAGCGTTCCACGCGCGTGCCCAGCGTACCGCGCGCCACGGTGACCGTCAGCCACTCGCCCGTGGGTGCCTGCGCCGGGTCGCGCACAACCGTGCCATCGTCCAGCCGCGCGATCGCGTAGCCGCGCTCCAGGGTCGCCCCCGGCGACAAGGCCCGCAGCGCATCTCCCAGGGCAGCCACCGCCGCCCGGTCCCGCGCCAGGCGGCCGACCAGCGCCCGGTGGCTGCGGTCCACCAGGTCAGCCGCTCGCTCACGCGCCGCCCCCACGTTCGGCGCCAGGCGGGCCAGGGCCCGTCCCTCCTCGGCCAGGTGACGCTGCCGGCGAGCCAGCGCCGCCAGCAGGGCGGCCGAGCCCCGGTCGCGCAGCCGCGCCAGGATGGCCGGGAACTGTCCGGCGTCGGGCACCGCCTGCTCCGCCGCGGCACTCGGCGTCGGTGCGCGGACATCGGCCGCGAAGTCGCACAGCGTGACGTCCGACTCATGGCCGACGCCCACGATGATCGGCACTGGGCTGGCCACCACGGCCCGCACGACGCGCTCCTCGTTGAACGGCCACAGGTCCTCGAGTGAGCCCCCGCCGCGCGCCAGGATGATGAGGTCCAGCCCGTCCTGGGCGTAGAGGCGGTGCAGGGCTCGAGCGATGGCTCCGGAGGCGGTGGCGCCCTGCACGATCGTCGGCGACAGGATGAGGTGCGCCATCGGGTAGCGGCGCCGCATGACGTTGCCGATGTCGCGCCATACCGCGCCGACTGGCGAGGTCACGACCCCGATCCGCCGCGGCCAGCGCGGCAGCGACCGCTTGCGGCCGTCGTCGAACAGCCCCTCGGCCGCCAGCTTGGCGCGCAGCGCCTCGTAGCGCTGGTGCAGGTCGCCGGCGCCGGCCGGCGTCACGGTGGTGACATACAGCTGATAGACGCCCTGCGGCTCGTAGGCACGCACGCGGCCGTGGACGATGACCTGCATCCCGTGCTCCGGCCGCACGTTGGCTGCGGTGAGCTCCTCGCGGAACAGCACCGCCTTGATCTGGCTGGACGCGTCCTTGAGGGTGAAGAAGCAGTGCCCCGACGGCGGGAACGACGGCTGGCTCACCTCCCCCTCGACCCATACGTCAGCCAGCGTCGCGTCCACGTCCAGCAGCTGCCGCACGCGACGGTTGAGGTCGCTGACCCGCAGGATGCGCGGCGCTGCCCGGACGGGCGCCTGCGCGCCCGGACCCGTCGGCCCTTCCGTGGGCGCGTCCCAGAGCGAGGGTTGCTCCCGCGTCACTGCAGGCGGGTGACGTACTCGCCGGTGCGGGTGTCGACGCGCAGCATGTCGCCCTCGTTGACGAACAGGGGCACCTGCACGACCAGTCCCGTCTCGAGCGTGGCCGCCTTCTTGGCGCCGGTGGCGGTGTCGCCGGCGAAGCCGGGCTCGGTCTGCGTGACGCGCAGGTCGACGGTCACCGGCAGGTCGACGCCCAGCACCTCGTTCTCGTACTGGCTGACGAAGACGTCGGTGTTCTCCTTGAGGTAGCGGGCATCGTCGCCCAGCTGCGCGCCGGTCAGCGCGAACTGGTCGTACGTCTCCGAGTCCATGAAGTGGTACGCGTCGCCGTCGTTGTAGAGGTACTGGACCTTGCGCTGCTCGACGCGGGCCCGCGGCCAGCGCGTTCCGGCCTGGAACGTCCGCTCCACGATGTCGCCCTTGCGCACGTTCTGCAGCTTCATGCGGACCTGCGCCGAGCCACGCGCCATCTTGATGTGGCTCCAGTCCAGGACCTTCATGAGCTGCCCGTCGAGCTCGATGATGACGCCCTTCTTGACGTCCCCGGTGCTGATCAAATACGTCTCTCCGTGGGTATGACTGAGCAGGAAGCATAGGACCAAGAGCCGATGCGCACCGCCACCAGGATCATCGCCGTCGCAGTCGTGATCGTGGCCGTCGGTGTCGGCTCGATCTCCTGGACCAGAAACACCGATGCAGGCGGTGGGCCGGGCTGGCGCCTGCTCGCGGCAACCCGACACGGGCTGCCTAATCTGAGCTACTTCACCGAGCATCGTGAGGATGCTGCCCTCGCTGCCGACGAAGCCGGTCTCGAGTCGATGTGGTCGGGACTCGAGCGGGAGCGCCTACCACACGCGCCGTTTCGCGTGCGTATCGACGCCGACGACATCCGCCGCGCGGTGGAAATCGGCGGCTAGAGGATCAGCAGCTCCCTCGCCGAGTCGGTCAGGCGCATCGCGCCGTCCTCACGCAGCACTACGTCATCCTCGATGCGGATGCCCATCTCCCCGGCCAGGTAGACGCCGGGCTCCAGGGTGAACACCATGCCGGCCTCCAACGGGTGCGGCCAGGTCTTCAGCATCGGCGTCTCGTGGGTCTCCAGGCCGATGCCGTGGCCAAGCCCATGGCTGAACGCCTCCCCCAGTCCTGCATCGGCCAGGACGCCGCGCGCCACCCCGTCCAGCTCCACGCCGCTCATCCCGGGCCGCGCGGCCTCGAAGGCGGCCTGTTGCGCGGCGCGAACAGCGTCGTAGCGTTCGCGGAACAGCCGCGAAGGCTCGCCGAAGCTGACCGTCCGCGTCATGTCACTGCGGTAGCCGTCGACCTGGCAGCCGAAGTCAATCAGCAGCGGCTGAGCCACCTCCAGCACCGTTTCGCCGGGATGGCCGTGCGGCATCGAGCCCCGTGCCCCGACCAGCACGATCGGCTCGAAGGACAGCGCCTCCGCCCCGTTGGCCCGGAACCACGACTCGAGCTCCCCGGCGACTGCCCGCTCCGTCATGCCCGGGCGCAGCCAGCCGAGCAGGTAATCGAAGCAGGCATCCGTCAGGGCGCAGGCACGGTGGATGGCTGCGACTTCATCGGCGTCCTTCACAACGCGGAGGCCGTCCACCGCCGCATCCACGGCCACTAGCTCAAGGCCGGCAGACTCCAGCGCCGACCAGTCGGCGTGCGTCAGGACCGACGCCTGCGCGGCAAGCCGCCGCGCGCCCAGCTCGGCGGCGATCGCCGGAAGCTCGTCGGACAGGTCGGGCCGCGTGGTGAGACGCAGAGTCCATCCCGGGCACTGGGCCTCCGCCGCCTCGACGTAGCGGCCATCGACCAGGACGAGTGCTGCGTCAGCCGTGACCAGCAGCGTCCCGGAGAAGCCGCGGTGGTGCTCCTCGCCAGGCTGCAGGGCGAAGCCGCTCAGCCAGCGGCCCGTCGCGGTGCCGCTGACCAGCAGCGCATCGGCGCCGGCATCATCGAGGATGGCGCGTGCGCGCGCGAGACGAGTCGGCACCGTGGCTGTCAGCCCGCCGGGCACTCGCCGCGGGCTCGGTCGACGTTGGCCTGGTGCTCGCCGAGCGTGCGGGCGAAGTAGTGCGAGCCGTCCCGCTGCCCGTCGGGGCAGGCGGCGACGAAGTAGTAGTAGCCCGCTCCGGTGTCGGCTCGCGCCACCGCGGCCAGCGAGGCGGCCCGCGGTGAGGCAATCGGCGCGACCGGCAGGCCCGGGTTGAGGTAGGTCTGGTAACTGGACAGCCGGTTGGGCAGCTCCACGTCGGCGCCGCCCACCTGGAGCGGCTGCCACCACTCGATGCTCCCCCACTCGTCCACCGCGGCATCGCGATTCGCCTGCGTTGCCAGGCCGTACTGCAGCGTCGGGTCGGCGTTCAGGAGGCCGTTGGTGCCGCCTCCGCCTTCCGGATTCTGGATGCGGTTCAGGTACACCCCGGCGATCAGCGGTCGCTCCTCGTCCAGCACCGCCTCGCGCTCCACGATGCTGGCCAGCGTGACGGCCTCGTCGATGGTCATGCCCTGACGCTCGATGCCGTTGCGAACCTTGTTTGTCAGCCGCTCACCGAACGTCGAGAGGAAGACGTCCAGCACGGTGCGCGCGTCCCAGTTGGCATCGAGCCGATAGGTGTCGGGATAGAGGTAGCCCTCGAGCGTGCGGCCGCGGCGCAGATCGGCCAGGAAGTCGTACTCTCGGACCAGGTCGTCAGGGGGATCCTGGACCAGGGACGCGAAGTCCTCCAGGTTCATGGTCAGCTTGGTGGTCCCCAGGTAGCCGACCACCTCCTCCAGCCGCCAGCCCTCCTGGAGGGTGACCTCGACCTCCTCGCCGGCCTCCTGGCGCAGCGCGGCCACGATCTGCGACGGCGTGAGTGTCGGCGAGATGTCATAGGTGCCCGCCTGCAGCTGTCCGGCTCGCCCCGACTGCAGCACCGCCCATTGGAAGGCGAGCTGGCTCTTGATCAGGCCCTGGTCGAAGAGAAGCTGGCCGATCTCGGCGTCGCTGGCACCGTCCTCCACGGTGACGGTCACCCGGTCGCCGTCTGGGGCGGCAGCGGTGTCCTCGAGTGCCTGCGGCTGGTACCAGCGGACGAAGTCCTGCACCACTTCGTGCTCGATCGAGCCGGGATGCTCCTCGATCCAGGCCATCAGGCGTGGCGCGAAGGCGATGAAGCCGATGACCACCACCACTGCCAGCAGCGCGATGACGCCGGCGAACCACGCGAGCAGCACGACGGGCTGCATCCGGCGGCGGGGTGGCGCCGCACCGCGCTCCTCGCGCATGCGGCGAATCCGCGCGTTGCGCCGGTCGTCCAGATCCCAGCGGGGATCAGGGGGTCGCGTCATTCGGCCTCCTGTGGCGTCCTCGGGTGGGGCAGGGCGTCCAGATATTCTTGCAGGATGAGGCGGGCCGCCGCCGAGTCGAGCTCACCCGAGCGCCGCTGGCGTCCGCGGCGCGGGCCGATCTGCTGGCCGGCCTGCCAGGTGGTCAGCCGCTCGTCCTGGAAGGCCACCACCAGGCCCTCCTGCGCCAGCCGCTCGCCGAAGGCGCGGGCGGCCAGTGCCTGTGGTCCCTCGCTGCCGTCCATGTTGCGCGGCAGGCCCATGACCACGGTGTCGGCTCCTTCGTCGCGCGCCAGCTGCCGGATGGCGGCCAAGTCCTCCACCAGCCGCGTGCGCTGCAGCGCCGGCCGCGCAAAGGCCATGTGGGTCTCCGTGTCGGCCACGGCCACCCCGATGCGCCTGCTGCCGTGGTCCAGGCCGATGAGCTTCACTCGCTCACCGGCTCGACGCTCTGCACGTCCACGCTCACGCGCCAGCCCAGGTTCGGCACCCGGTCCACCCAGAACGGCCACAGGATGACATCGACGTCGCCAATGGAGGACAGCCGTTGCCGGGCCTCGTCCGCGGTGCTGCCCGCGATCTGGCCGGGGATCGCCGACGCGTCGAACTGCGGCACCGCCCGGGCCGATACGGCCGCCTGGGCCACCACCGCGTCGCCCTCGAGCGACGCTCCGCTGATCTGCACCTCGATGGTGTCCGGATCGATGGTCGTGCCGCCTGGCGCCGCGCTCGCATCGTCCAGGATGGCGGCTGCCGCCTCCTCCCGGGCATCGGCCACCAGCACGTACGCCTGGTCGTCCTGCAGCGTGCCGGTCAGCTCGAAGGTGAACGGCTCAGTGCTGGTGTGGCCCTCGAGGTCACCGGGCACCTCGATGCGGATGCGGGGGATGCCCTGGCTGGGATAGATGCGCTCCTCCCCCATCTCGGTGCGGTGGTCTGCCAGCTGCCGGCGCAGATCGGCGCGAATGGCGTCCGTCACCGCCTTGACGTCGCTCTCCTTGACGACGAGCAACGCCTCCTCCGCCCCGCCGCCCGTCGGGTTGTCGTTGCGGATGCGCCGATCGTTCGGCCCGGGACCGCGCAGTGCGCGGTCGATGTCGCGGTCCTCGATGGTGTCGATGGCCAGCGCATCGACGTTGCCCTCCGGTCCGCTGTCCACCGCCTCGATCGGCGCGATGGCGGTGCCCACGAAGGCGAAGAAGCTCTCCGGCACGGTCACGTCCTGCGTCGTCCTGAAGACGATCTCGCCCTTCCGAGCTGATACCGGCGTGCCCGCCGGGACCGGCACCGCCGACCCGGAGTAGTTGATGAGCAGCACCTCGCCGGTGGCCGGCGTCCGGCGCTTGCGATGGCCGGTTGCCTCCCCCGATTGGGTCGAGGTCAGCTCCGTGCCATCCCCGGCGTGCACCTGCGGTCGCACGGAGTAGGTCAGCGGGCCTACCGGCACCGCCTGCGGGCGGATGGTGACTGTCGCGGCGGGCAGCAGCGCCCCAAGCGCCACGCCCGCGCCACCGAACAGCATCAGCACCACCGCCGGCAGCACCCAGGCTGCGCGACGCACCGACTGCTGCCCAGGGCGCGGGGACGCACGAGGACGCGCCGGCGGCGCCTCCGCCCGCGGCACCGGGTAGTGCGCGGGGCGCTGCACGGCCACCGCCTGCGTCTCCTCCATACCGCTCACCGGCTCCACCTGCGCGGCGGGGGCCAGCTCGGCGGCCGGGGTCGTGGGAGCGGCCGGCTCCGGCTCGCCGCGGACGACGTGGATCGGCGCGCGCTGCGCCGGTGCCGGCTCGAGAGGGACGGCGTCCGTGGCATTCGCGTCAGCGACGGATGCGAAGGCCGGGATGCCGGCCTCCGCCGCGAGGGCCCGCCCGGCGGCATCGGCCACGATCGCGATCTCGCGATGCTCCTCGGCGGCGACCTGGGCCAGCAGGCGCAGTGCGACCGCGCTGGTCGTCGCCTTGCTGCGGCCCGAGGCGACGAGCACCAGCCGGTCGGCATCGGCTTCGCGCAGCCGGCGCACCACGCTGGTGATCTCGTCGTCTGGCTCCAGGTAGAGGAGCTGGGTCGCGTCTGCCATGGCTACAGCTGCAGGCTGCGGACGGCCTGCCGCATCGCGCGCTCGGCCGCGGTCGCCTGCGAATCGATGATGAGCGCCTGATGCGCCAGCGCCATGGGCGTCACGTCCTGGCGCGTGTGCAGCGTGCTCGTTCCATCGCGCAGACCGGCCACGTCCGATGGGCCCAGCGGCGCCACCAACGGCCGGCGGGCGAAGGGCAGGCGCCGCCACCAGTCATCGTCGGAGAGTGCCTCGGCGATCTGCGGCAGCTCCGCGCCGCCACCGCACAGGTAGATGCGCGCCGGCAGCAGCTCGCCGGCTGCCAGGTCGCCGATCATCAGCTCGACGCCGCGGCGCCAGACGGCAGCATCCTCGGCTAAGGCCGCCTTCAGCCCGTCCCCCGGCACGTTCTCCGGCAGCTCGTCCGCTGTGGCGGCCAGCTTCAGCATCTCGGCACGCGTGAACGACAGGCCGAATCGCTCCGCCAGCCCCTTGGTGAAGGCCCTGCCACCCAACGCCAGCATCTTGGTGCCGGCAATGCCGCCGCGGCGCACGACCGCGACGTCCGTGGTGCCACCGCCCACGTCCACGAACACCGCGCCGGCGTCACCCAGCTCCCCGGGGTCCAGGCAGGTGGCCACCGCATACGGTTCGGCAATGACCCCCAGGAGCTGCAGCCCCAGCCGCTGCGCCACCGACTGCAGCGCGCCGAGGTGCACCATCGGCGCGAAGGCGTTGAAGATGGCCAGCTCCAGCTGGCTGCCGGTGAAGCCAATGGGGTTGCTGACCGGGTACCCGTCGATCTTCATCTCGACCACGGCGGCGTGCACCAGGCGCACCTCCATCCGCTCCACCCCCGACTCCCAGGCGATGCGCCGCTCGGCGTCGTCCAGCGCCTCCCCCTGTGCACGGGCCACGATGCGCTCCAGCTCCGCCTCATGCAGCGGGGCCTGTGGCTGATCGCGACGCACCACGACCTGGCTGGTGGTGCCCTTGACCAGCTCCCCGGCGATGCCGATGACCGCCGCGCCCGGCCGAAGTCCGGCCATCGCCTCCGCCTCGTCGAGCGCGCGGCGACAGTTCGTCACCACCGCCTCGATGTCGGCCACCGTGCCGGACTGCATGTGCGACAGGCCCTGCCGCTGGCGCCCGGAGCCGCGCACCACGCCGCGCGCGCCATCGGCCCCATCCGTGCCCTCCTCGAGCGCCACGACCAGTGCCTTGGCGAACTCCGTGCCCACGTCCAGGGCGGTGAGCGCCTGTGGTGAGCCTCGTCCCGCCGCCGGCGCCGCGCCAGCGACTCCACGGAGCCGCCCGACCACGCCGCTCAAGCGCTGCACGCTCGCCCTCCGTCCCTGCCGATCAGCCGGACTCGATGGCGCTCAACGCCTCGAGCGAGAGGCGGGTCGCCTCGGCCAGCGCGTCCTGCAGCCGGCCTTCGTTGCGGCCGCCGGCCTGCGCCAGCTCCGGCCTGCCTCCCCCGCCGCCGCCGATGATCGGGCCGATCTGGCGGATGATCGCCACCGCGTCGAAACCCTCCCCCACTAGGTCGCGGCTGGCGGCGACCAGCACCGACGGTCCGCGGCCGCCGGCCACGGCCACGAAGCGACCGGTGATGCCACGCAGGTCGTCCGCCCAGCTGCGAAGGGCGGCAGCATCCGCCTCGGGATAGTGCTGCACGATGACGCGCGCCTCACCGGCCTGCTGCGCCTCGGCCAGGGCCTCGGCCGCATCCGGGCGCGGGGCGTCGGCGGCAGGCTGGCGGCCGCCCTTCTCCGCCTCGCGGAGACGCGCGCTCAGCGCCTCGACCCGCGCCGGCACCTGCGCCTCCGGCACGCCCAGCTGGGTTGCCACCGCCCGCAGCAGCTCCAGGCGCGTGCTGACCAGCTCGTCCGCTGCCTCGCCGGTCACTGCCTCGATGCGCCGCAGCCCCGCGCCGATGCTGGCCTCGCCGGTGATGCGGAACGATCCGATCTGCCCGGTGGCGGCCACGTGCGTTCCCCCGCACAGCTCCTTGGAGTAGCCGTCGACCTGGACGACCCGCACGTTCTCCGGCACGTACTTCTCGCCGAAGAACATGTCGGCTCCCAGGCTTTGGGCCTCGGACAGGCTCATCCACCGCGGCTCCACCGCGGCGTTCCGCCGGATCTGATCATTCACCCGCCGCTCCACCTCGCGCAGCTGCTCGCGCGGCGTCGCCGACGAGGCCGGGAAGTCGAACCGCAGCCCCTCCGGACCGACCCAGCTGCCCGCCTGCTTGGCCTGCTCGCCCAGCACGTCGCGCAGGGCACGGTGGAGCAGGTGGGTGGCGGTGTGGTTGCGCGCCGCTCCCCAGCGCCGCCGCTCATCGACCCGCGCCTCGACCGGCTCGCCGATTTCCAGCTCACCCTCCAGCCGCCCGACGTGGATGATCGCGTCGCGCGTGCGCTGCACGTCCTCGACCAGCACGCGTCCCCGCGGTCCGACAAGCTCTCCGCGATCGCCGATCTGCCCGCCGCCCTCCGCATAGAACGGCGTGCGGTCCAGCACCACCTGCACCGTCTCGCCGCGGACGAGGCCGGTGACCGCCAGGCCATCGGCCCGGGTCTCGTTCGGATAGCCGATGAACTCCGTCGTCAGCTCCGCCAGCGAGGCATCGGCCGTGAATCGAGCGCCCTTGCCGCCGCGCGAGCGTTCGCGCTGTTCCGCCATGGCG
>DASSNI010000024.1:0-2082 GCA_035701385.1 Candidatus Limnocylindria bacterium
GTGGAGACCATGGTGATCAGTGGCATCGCCCTGTTCGGCTTCGGATTCGTGGGCGAGATCGTCGCCGGCCAGCGGGAAGAAACGCGCGAGCTGCTGCGTCGGCTGGCCAATGCCAACCCGCCCGGCGATTCCGAGGACTGACCGGCATGCGGGTCGCCTTCCTGACCCACAACTATCCGCGCTACGCCGGGGATCTCTCCGGCGCCTTTCTGTCCACCCTGGCCCGCGCCCTGGTCGCACGCGGCGTCGAGGTGACGGTCATCGCGCCGAGCGACCGCGGGGACGTGGGCGAGCCGATGGACGGCCCGGTGCCGGTGCGCCGCGTGCGCTATGCCGGCGCCCGCCACGAGACGCTGGCCTACGCCGGCACCATGGCCGACGCCGCCCGCACCGTGGCCGGCCTCCGGGCGCTCACGGCGCTCCGCTCGGCGCTCCGCCATGCAGCCGAAGAAGCGATGGCGGCTGGGGCCGATCTTCTGCATGCGCACTGGTGGGTGCCCGCGGGGCTCTCGGTGCCGCGTGGACGGCCCTACGTCCTCACCAGTCATGGTACCGATGCCGCGCTGCTCAGCCGGTCGGCACTCGCACGGCGCCTGGCCCGGCCGGTCTACCGCAAGGCCCGCCTCGTCACCGCCGTGTCGAACGAAATGGCGCTGCGGATCCAGCGCGCCACGGGGCGCGCCATTCCTCCAGGCCATATCCACGCCATGCCGGCCGACACATCGCGCTATGGCTGGAGCGAAGGTGGCGACGGCGCCATCGTGGTCGCCCGGCTCACCGCGCAGAAGCGGGTGGACCTGGCCATCCGCGCCATCGGCGTGCTGGCCACGCTGGGGGCGCGGCTCCCGCTCACCGTCGTCGGGGACGGGCCGGAGCGACCGGCGCTCGAGCAGTTGGCGACCGAGCTTGGCGTGAGCGCGGACGTTCGATTTGTCGGCGCGCTGGCCACGACGGAGATTCCCGCCATTCTGCGGCGCGCCGATCTCATGTACTTTCCGGCCGTTGGCGAAGGGTTCGGGCTGGCGGCCGCCGAAGCGCTGATGAGCGGCGTGCCGGTTGTGGCGTGCTGGGACGGGGGCGGCGTGCTCGACATCGTGCCGGAAACCGGGGCAGGCCGCCGCGTCATTCCCTCGGCCGATGCGCTCGCCGACGCCACGCTGGACCTGCTGGCCGACGACCAGCGCGTCTACAAGGCGCGTGAGCTGGGACAGGCGTGGCGGGCAAAGCTGCGACCCGAGAACGTCGCGGCGACGGTCGAGCAGTGGTATCGCGAGGCGCTGGGTGAATAACCGCTGGCTTAAGCTGGCCGGCTGGGCGCTGGCACTCGTGGTCGCGGTGTTCGCCGTGCGGACGCTGCTGCGCGAGTGGCATGCGCTGGTGGCGCAGACGGTCACCTGGCATGTGCGGCCGCTCTACCTGCTTGGTGCCGTCCTCCTGGTGCTGGTCAACTACGCCATTCTCATCCAGGCGTGGCGGGTGATGCTGGCGGGGTGGCAGCAGTCACTGCCGTTCCTGGATAGCGTGCGCATCTGGCTGGTCTCCGGGCTCGGCAAGTATGTGCCCGGCAAGGTCTGGGCGGTGGCCGGCATGGCGGTAATGGCACAGCGCAGCGGCGTGGCAGCGTGGGCCGCCACCGCGTCGGCGGTGGTGCTGCAGGCGCTTTCGGTTGGCACCGGGGCCGCGATCGTCGGCCTGGCCGGCAGCGCCCGGCTCCAGACGGAGGCCCCGTGGGCACGGGTCGCGCTCGTCAGCCTGATGGTCGCGAGCGCGGTGGGGCTGGCCTTGCTGCTGTGGCCACCGGTCACGCGCCGTCTGCTGCAGCTGGTTCGAGTTACCGCACCGCCCGAGCGTTCACCAGGACCTCGCGCCATCGCGATTGGCCTGGCGGCCAACCTCGTCGCGTGGATCAGCTATGGCACCTCACTCTGGCTGATGGCGCATGGGCTCCTGGATGTGCCGGCGCTCTCACTGCGCGTGGCGATCGGCGCCTTCGCCGCGTCGTACGTCGCGGGGCTGCTGGCGCTGTTCGCGCCGGGTGGCATCGGCGTTCGTGAACTCGTCTTCCTGCTGATGCTCGACGGC
>DASSNI010000025.1:0-4048 GCA_035701385.1 Candidatus Limnocylindria bacterium
CGCCGATGGCCTCCAAGCCGTGCAGCCGTGCTGCCAGCTCCACTGCGCTGGCCGCTCCGGCGTCGCAGCCCAGCTTCTCCGCCACCAGGCGCGACAGGCGGCCGACCCGGTCGCCATGCCCGATGCTGGCGGGATCCAGCGCGTCCAGGGAGCGGGCGACGGCCAGCAGCGCCTCGCGCACGCTGCCTTCGCTGGCCTCGCCGGCATGCGTCAGCCGCGCGGCCTGCTCGACCAGGGAGTCGACGCTGGCCCCATCGTCGGGATGCAGCAGCGCGGCACGGGCCAGCTGGTCCAGGGTGCTGCGCAGGGCTCGCATCTCGGGCGGCACCTGGTCGGCACGCACCACGTGGTCGTCTGGCGACTGCTTGCCCAGGTACAGCGCGGTGTCGGCCGCGGCGATCAGGTCATTCTTGTCAGTGGCGTCACGAGGGTAGGCCGCCACGCCGATGCTGATGGTGACCGGGGACGCGTCCTTGACGGTCAGGCGCGCGACGGCGGCCCGCACCCGCTCGGCCACGGCCTCGGCGGCGATCGCATCGGCTCCCGGCAGGATGAGCGCGAACTCATCGCCGCCGTAGCGGAAGACGCGGTCGTCCGCCCGGGCGGAGCCATAGATGGCAGTGCCGACGGCGTGCAGCAGCGCGTCGCCGGCCGGATGACCCAGGCGGTCGTTGTAGGCCTTGAAGTTGTCCAGGTCCATCATCAGCAGCGATACCGGGCCGACCTGCCGGGCCCTGCGCCGCGACGGGGCGGCACCCTCCGGCTGGCCGAGGACCTCGGCCAGCGTGCGCTGGAAGGCGCCGTGGTTGCCCAGGCCGGTGAGGGCATCGGTGTCGGCGCGAACCGCGATGGCCTGGTGCGCCTCGGCATTGCGCAGCGCGATGGACGCCTGGCCGGCGAACAGCTTCACCAGCTCGAAGTCGGTGTCGCTGAAGTACACCTCCTCGCCCCCGACGCGCGAGATGTTCATGCAGCCGATGACCTGGCCGTCGGCCACCAGCGGGACGACGATCAGCGCCTCTGGGTCGGGCGGCGTGCCGGGGATCTGCACCGAGCGCGGGTCGCCGAGCGCGTCGTTGGCCAGGATCGGCTCGGCATGCTCCACGGCCCAGCCCATCAGGCCGCTGCCGAACGGCACCACGTAGCGGCTCACCTCCTCGGCGTGACGCTCGCGGGTGAGGACCGGCTGCAGGACCTGCTTCACGTCGTCTGCGCGGTAGATCGACAGGTTGTCGTAGCGCACCACCGACTTCAGGCCATCGGCGATGGTCTCCATCACGTCGGCGCGATCCAGTGTGGACAGTAGCCGCTCGTTGATCTCCAGCAGGCGCCGCTGCGACTGGAGCTGGCGGGCAAGCTCGGCCGACTGCTGCTCCAGGCGCTCGTAGGCCCGCGCGTTGGCGATGGCCTGCGCCGCATATCCGGCGAAGATGCTCATCGTCTGCAGGTCGTCGGTGGTGAACTGGTTGTTGCCCAGCTTGGACAGGGCGATGACGCCCACCGCGCGCCCCTCGTAGAGCATCGGCACCACCAGCATCGACTCTTCGATGTCATCGGTTCCGTCGATCGTGTGGCCGCGCTCGTCATTCAGCGCGTCGTTGGCCAGGATCGGCTCGCCGTTCTCCGCCACCCAACCCGTGAACGAGCCCTCCCCGATGTCGACCCGCAGCGCGTCCCTGAAGTCGCCATCGCCCAGCAGGCGGTCGGTGAAGGCGACGGGCTCGCAGATCCGCCGATCCCAGTCCACGACGTACACCCGGATGTCGTGGTAGTTGGCGAGCGAGCTGGCCTCGGAGACGATGGCATCGGCGATGGCCTGCACGTCGGTCAGCCGATTGAGGCGAGCGGACAGGTCCTGGATGGAGCGGATGCGCGCGGCCTGGTCCGCCACCGATCGGTAGAGCCGGGCGTTGCTGATGGCCACCGCTGCCTGGTTGGCGAAGGATTGCGCCAGCGCCAGCTCGTCATCGGGCCAGTCGTGGTCGCGGACGTGGTACAGGCCCAGCACGCCGACGGCCCGGTCGTTGCTGACCAGCGGCACGATGCAGGCGGTCTTGATGCCCTCCCCCGCGTACACCCCCTGCATCGCACCGACGCCCGGCCGCGTGTCCGCCTGCCGGATGACGAAGGTGCGTCGCTCGCGGACCGCCTGCACCCCCACCGCCTGGCTGGCCAGCGTGAGCTGCCGCACCCGGGCCTGGAACTCGTCGCCCAGGGACCGCGAGGCCGCCGGCTGGAATGGCTGCTCCGACTCGTCCAGCAGCCACAGGCCAGCCTTCTCGGCGTCGAACAGCGAACGGGTGCGATCCACGATGTCATCCAGCACGGCGCCCAGGTCCAGCTGGCCGGTCAGCTCCTGGGTCACGTGTCGCAGGGCCCGGGCGCGGCTGACCTCTCGACGGGCGCGGGCCAGGACGCGGGCATTCAGGATGTCGCCGGCGATGGCATTGGCGACGTTGCGCAGCAGCCCTTCGCGGGTGTCCTGCAGGGGGCCGCCCGGCTCGTCCTCGATCACCAGCTCGCCGATCGGCTCGCCGGCGGCGCGCAGCGGGAGCCGTCGCCGGAGCCGATCGGCCGTGTGGTCTGACGGTTCGCCAGCCGGCACGGCAACGGCCGGGGGTGGGACGTGGTAGCCGGCATGGGTCTCGAGCACCAGGCCACCATCGGTCCCTTCACGGGTCAGGTAGATCGCTGCCCGGGCGACACCCAGCGTGGTGCGCAGCGCCTCGATCGCCGAGCGGCAGACGGCCGCCGGCGTGGCCGACGGGCCGGTGCCCTGCGCCAGCCTGGCGAACAGCGCCAGCTCGCTCTCGCGCTGCGCGGCGTCCACCAGCATGGGCGCCGGCTCGGCCACCTCGCCGCCCTCGGCGAGCAGCCGCTCCACGTCCGCGCGGCGGTAGCGGCGGTCACCGCGCGCGTTGATGCGATAGGCGGTCAGCCGGCCGGCATCGGTCCATGAGCGAAGCGTGTTCGGGTGCACACCGAGCAGCGCAGCGGCCTGCGCCACGCTGATCAGCGCCTCGTGCTCGGGACCGCGGTCGCGGAAGAGGGGCACCCCGCAAATCGCCTCGTACTTCGGTCCAAATGGAAGTTCTGTTAGGAACCGGTGAACGGATGCTAGAAGTGGGAAGGGCGTTCACTCGATGCCCCGTTCGTACCGAAGCGCCCTGGTACCGCCGCCGGGTCGCTCGCGCGGGACGTCTCAGGAGCCGATGAAGATGCCCGCCACGGCCACGAGCGCCGCCACACCGCTCGCGGCCAGCAGCCCGTAGCCCGCCAGCAGGAGGCGCCGCCGCGGACCGCCGAGCAGCCGCATGGCGTCGTCGAGCTCCAGGGTCGACATCAGGAAGCCGCCCGGCGGCGGCGCGAGGTGCACGCCGTCGGCGTCCCGCCGCACGTCGGCGAGCACCAGCAGCCGCTCCACCACGCTCACCATGCGGGTCACCGAGCGCGCCGGCCACGGGTCGGAACCAACCCCCAGGCGCGCCACCGCGGCCAGGTGGCCGGCGTCCGTCAGGTCCGCGGTGGTGCCGCGCCATACGTGCGGGATGACGACGAGCGGCTCAGCGGCCTGCGCCGGATCGATCGGCAGCGCCCCGCTGTGGTCCCACAGCTCGAAGCCGCGGGTCTCGCGGATGCGCTCGATCGAACGCCATCCGCCGCGGTGCGGCTTGACCTGCACGTCGCGGTGCACTGCCACCAGCCGATCGCCACGCTCGGTGACGATCGGATCCGGGCAGCGGATCCTGCCGCTCACGCGGACGGGGCGCGTGGGCGGCTCCTCGAGGTCCAGCACGTCGCCGATCCGCAGCGGACGCGCGCCGGCCAGCCGCCGGGCGATCCCCGGGCTCGCGCCCGAAAGGCGAATGGCCAGCAGGCCGCCCAGCAGGAGGGCGCCGGCCACGACCAGGCCGATGGAAGTGATGGCAGGCATGGCGGGCGATTATCCCGCGATAAGCGGCCAGTAAGCGGGTGCCGGGTACGGTTGGCCGGTTCCGCCCCAGGAGGTCCCTGCCGCCGTCACAGATCGCCCCATCACGCAGTCCCG
>DASSNI010000026.1:0-3221 GCA_035701385.1 Candidatus Limnocylindria bacterium
TGAGCCGATGCCCGTCGAGCCGCCCGTCGTCAGCCCGCGCTCGCTGTCCGAGGCCTTCGCCGTCCTGGCGGATGCGCCGCACCGCCAGGTGGCCGGCGGCACGGACCTGCTGGTGCAGATCACCGGCGAGCTGGGCGAGCCGCCGGAGCGCGTCATCGACCTGTGGGGCCTCGACGAGCTGCGCGGCATCTCGGTCGACGGCGACGGCCTGGTGATCGGCGCGCTGACCACGTACACCGACATTCGCCGCTCCCCGGACGTGGCGCGACACCTTCCGGCGTTGGCCGATGCCGCCGCCACGATTGGCGCCGCCCAGATCCAGAACCGCGGCACGCTGGGCGGCAACGCTGCCAACGCCTCGCCCGCCGGCGATACCTTGCCGATCCTGCTGGCGGCGGACGCCGAGCTGGTCCTCGGCGGGCCGCGCGGCGAGCGGAGCGTGGCGGCCGCCGCGTTCTGGACCGGCTACCGGCGCACGGCGCTCGAGGCCGACGAGCTGATCCTGCGCATCCGCTTCCCGATCGTCGCGGACCGCCAGGTCCGGTTCCGCAAGGTCGGCACGCGGCGGGCCCAGGCCATCTCGAAGGTCGTCATGGCGCTGGCCTGGCAGCGCGATGACGACGGGCCGGAGTGGCGCAGCGTCCGCCTCGCGCTCGGTTCCATGGCCGCCACGCCGGTGCGCGCTCCCCGTACCGAGGCCGTCATGGACGGCGCCACTCCCAGCCAGGAGACGGCCGAGGCGGCCGTGGCCGCGCTCGCGGCCGAGCTGACGCCCATCGACGACGTCCGCTCCACGGCCGAGTACCGCCGCGCGGTGGCCGGCCGGGTGCTGCATCGGCTCATCCGCGACGAGGGCGGCTGGTAGCCCGTGCCCATCACCCGGCCCGCGCGTGAGGAGGTGCGGGTCTTTCCGGACGCTGCCGCCTTCCGCGATTGGCTGGAGCGCCACCACGACACGGACGATGCGCTGTTTATCGGCTACTACAAGAAGGGCGTGCGCAAGACGGCCATGACGTATCCGCAGGCCGTCGAGGAGGCCCTCTGCTACGGCTGGATCGATGGCATCACGTACCGCATCGATGATGAGCTGAGCGCCACCCGATTCACGCCGCGGCGCCGGACCAGCAGCTGGAGCGCGATCAACATCGCCAGGATCGCCAAGCTCACGGCCGCCGGCCGCATGCACCCCGCCGGTCTGCGGGCCTTCGAGGAGCGCGACCGTCGCAAGGACGCCATCTACTCGTATGAACAGCCGGCCCCCGAGCTCGAGGCGTGGATGCTGGCGCGCCTGGAGGCCGATGCCGCGGTTGCCGTGCGCTGGGCGGCGGAGACTCCGTCGTTCCGCCGCGGCGCCGCGCACTGGGTGACCGCGGCCAAGCGCACGGAGACCCGCGAGCGGCGATTCGACGAGCTGCTGGCGGCGCTCCGCGCCGGGACGCGACCGCGGCCGTTCCTGGTGGGGGCCAACGAGCCAGAACGCTAGGTCAGCACGCCACCTTCGTCTGGGAGAATGGCGGCCGGGGGCACCGGAGGGTATTGGTCAATGAATTGGCTCGCGTTTGGCGTCCAGTGGCTGCATGTGCTGCTTGGCATCGTCTGGTTCGGGTATGCGCTGACGACGACGTTCCTCATCGCGCCGCCCCTGCGCACCATGCCGGAGGCCACGCTGCGCGAGATCTACGGCCGGCTGGCGGGGATGGGACGACGCGTCTTCCCCATCGTCGGCATGGGCGTGCTGCTGCTGGGTATCCTGCGCGGCACCGTCTTCGGCCAGATCGACTCGTTCGACGATGCGTTCGGCACCGCGTATGGACTCACCTGGGTGCTGGCGATGGTCCTGACCATCGGCCTGTTCGTGAACGGCGCCCGCAACATCGGTCCGGCCTTCGAAGCAGTCCGCGAGGCCCCCGATTTCGCCGCCGCGGTCGACCGGCTGAACGCCGTGACACGCGTCGACCTGGTGCTGTTCTTCATCATCTTCACCTGCATGATCCTCATGCGCTTCGGGCTCTGAGCCGTGCAGGAAACGCCGGGCGTCGAGGTCACCGCATCCGCCGAGCACGGCGACGTCGTGCTGACCGCGGAGGCGCTCGGCTTCGTGGCGCAGCTCCATCGGGCCTTCAACCAGCGCCGGCTGCGATTGCTGGGTGAGAGGGAGGCGCGCCAGGCGCGGTTCGATGCCGGTGAGCTGCCGGACTTCCTGCCGAACACCCGCCCCGTGCGCGACGACCCGGACTGGCGCGTGGCGCCCGCTCCGCCGGACCTGGACGACCGTAGGGTCGAGATCACCGGCCCAGCCGAGCCGAAGATGACGATCAACGCGATGAACTCCGGCGCGCGGGTGTTCATGGCCGACTTCGAGGACGCGCTCTCCCCCACATGGGAGAACGTGGTGACCGGGCAGTGGGCCATGCAGCGGGCCGTGCGTCGCACGCTCACCCACCGCACGCCGGAGAAGACGTACGCCCTGGGCGACGGCCCACTGGCCACGCTGGTGGTCCGGCCGCGCGGCTGGCACCTTGAGGAGCGGCACGTCCTGGTCGACGGGTCCCCGATCTCGGCCAGCCTGTTCGACTTCGGGATGATGTTCTTCCACAACGCGCGCGAGCAGCTGTCGCGGGGATCGGGGCCGTACTTCTACCTGCCGAAGCTCGAGTCGCACCTGGAGGCGGAGCTCTGGAACGACGTCTTCGTGGCTGCCCAGGAGGCGCTCGACGTGCCGCAGGGCAGCATCCGGGCGACGGTCCTGATCGAGACGATTCTGGCCGCGTTCGAGATGGAGGAGATGCTCTACGAGCTGCGCGACCACGCTGCCGGGCTGAATGCCGGCCGCTGGGACTACATCTTCAGCTTCATCAAGAAGCTGCGCAGCCGGAGCGACCGCATCCTCCCCGACCGCGCGCAGGTGACCATGGCGGTGCCCTTCATGCGCGCCTACCAGCAGCTGCTGGTCACCACCTGCCACCGGCGCGGCGCGCACGCCATCGGCGGGATGAGCGCCTTCATCCCGAACCGCCGCGAGCCGGAGGTGACCGAGCGGGCGCTGGCCGCGGTGCGCGAGGACAAGCGCCGCGAGGCCGGCGACGGCTCGGACGGGACGTGGGTCGCCCACCCGGACCTGGTGCCGGTGGCCGCCGAGATCTTCGACGCGGCGCTGGGCGAGCGGCCGAACCAGAAGGACCGCTTCCCGGGCGTGGCCCCCTCCCCGGAGGAGCTGCTGG
>DASSNI010000027.1:0-3433 GCA_035701385.1 Candidatus Limnocylindria bacterium
CGAGCTGACGTTCGACGACGTGAAGGTCCCCGTCGAGAACCGGCTCGGCGCCGAGGGCGAGGGATTCAAGATCGCGATGGGAACCCTCGACCGGTCGCGGCTGGGGATCGCGGCGCAGGCGGTGGGCATCGCCCAGGGAGCCATCGACCAGGCGACGCGCTACGCCGTGGATCGCCGCCAGTTCGACCAGCGCCTGAGCGACTTCGAGGGCATCCAGTTCATGCTGGCCGACATGGCCAGCCAGACCGAGGCGGCACGTGCCCTGACCTATGCCGCCGCGGCACGGGTGGACGCCAATGCATCGGACCTCCCGTACTGGACCTCGTCGGCCAAGCTGGTGGCCGGCGACACCGCCATGCGGGTTACCACCGACGCCGTCCAGATCCTGGGCGGCTACGGCTACATCACCGAGTACCCCGTGGAGCGGATGATGCGTGACGCCAAGATCACGCAGCTCTACGAGGGCACGCAGCAGATCCAGCGCCTGATCGTGGCCCGCCAGCTGCTCCAGCGAGCGGGCGTGTCGGCATCGGGCAAGCGGTAGAGAGCGCCAGAGGAGAGCCGGAGCCATCGTCAAGATCGTCGTCACCGTGAAGCAGGTGCCCGCCACCACGGCGGAGAAGCGCTACACCTCGGACCTGCGCCTGGACCGGGCCTCGGCCGAGTCGATCATCAACCCGCTCGACGAATACGCCATCGAGCAGGCACTGCGGCTCCAGGAGTCCGGCGCCGCGGAATCGGTGGCGTACCTGTCCATGGGACCGGAATCCGCGGCCGAGGCACTGCGCCGCGCGCTGGCCATGGGCGGCGACGAAGCCTACCTGGTGACCGATGGCGCCCTGGCGGGCGCGGACGAGTGGGCGACCGCCAAGGTATTGGCTGCAGCCTTGGACAAGCTGGCGCCCGACGTGGCGCTGATGGGCATGGCCTCCGACGACGCCCGGGGATCGCTGGTTCCCGGCGCGGTGGCCGCCATCCGCGGCCTGCCGCTGCTGTCGTACGGCTCGGAGCTGGCCCTGGCCGATGGCGCCGCGCGCATCCGCCGCCTGACGGCGGCCGGCTTCGACATCGTGGAGGCGCCGCTGCCGGTGGTGGCCAGCGTCACCGACCAGGTGGGGGAGCCGCGCTACGCCAGCCTGAAGGGCATCATGGCCGCCAAGCGCAAGCCGCTGGAGACGTGGTCGCTATCCGACGTTGGCGTGGACCCGGGCTCGCTCCTTGGCGCAGCCCTCACGAGGGTGGTGGAGGCGCGTCCGCCGGAGGCGAAGCCGCCCACCGAGCGCATCGAGAACGTGGGTGCAGACGAGGCGGCGGCGAAGATCGCCGACTGGCTCGCGGCCCGGAAGCTGATCTAGGCGAGGAGACAGATATGAGCAACGACATCGCGTTCCTCGCCGAGTTCGCCGACGGGCAGCCCTCGCGCAGCGCCCTGGAGCTGGCGGCCGGGGCCGCCGAGCTGGCGAAGGCCAGCGGGGGAGCGGCCGTGGGTCTGGCCTACGGGCCGGGCGCCAAGTCCGGAGCCGCGGGGCTGGGAGCAGCCGGCGCTGCCCGGGCCGTGGTACTGGGCGACGCCGAGGCGCCGGCCATCACCTTCGCCGCCGCAGCCGCGGCGGCAGTCAAGGATCTGCAGCCGCTGGCCGTGCTGGCGCCCGCCGCGCCGAACGGCCGCGACCTGGCAGCCGCCCTTGTCGGCCTGCTGGATGTCCCTGCGTTCGGGCCGGTGCGCTCGGTCAGCGTCGAGGACGGCAAGGTGCGCAGCGAGCAGGCAACCCTGCAGGGCGCGGTCATCACCGTCAGCCAGCCGACCGATGACGCCCCGCAGCCGGCAGTCGTGCTCGTCCTGGCCAACACCTTCACGCCCTTGGAGGACGGCAGCGGGTCGGCCGAGGTCAGTGACGCCCCGGCGGCGGATGCCGGGGCCTTCGGCACCGCGCGCGTCGTCGAGTCGCACCCCGCCGAGGCGGCGGTCGCCAACCTGGAGGAGGCAACCGTCATCGTTGCCGGTGGCCGAGGTGTCGGGAGCGAGGCGGGCTTCGGGCCGCTCCAGGAGCTGGCCGACGCGCTGGGTGGCGCGGTCGGCGCCAGCCGGGCCGCGGCCGATGCCGGCTGGGTGCCCTACCAGCTGCAGATCGGCCAGACCGGCAAGGTCGTGAAGCCGGCGCTGTACATGGGCATCGGAATCAGTGGTGCCATCCAGCACCGGGTCGGCATGCAGACGGCGGAGAACGTCGTGGCCATCAACAAGGATCCTGACGCTCCAATCGGCGAATTTGCCGACCTTTTCGTGGTCGGTGACCTGTTCGCCATCGTGCCGAAGCTGACTGACGAGATCAGGCGGCGCAAGGCAAGATAGCGCCGATGCACAGCCGCCCCCGCCCGATGCTGCCCCTGGCCCTCCCCGCCCTGCTCCTCGCCAGCCTGCCGACGTCCTTCCTGCTCGGCCGTCGCGGCGGTCGCCGCCGGCCGGCGGGCCATGGCAAGGACCTGCGCGCCTATCGCGACGAGCTGGCGGCGCACACCGCGCGCATCGACGAGCGGCTGGGCAATGCCGCCGAGACGATCGACGCCCTGCGCCGGCGCGCCGTCGACATCGAGGAGGCGGTCCGCACGCTGCAAGCCGAGGAGGACGAGCTGGACGAGCGCTCCCAGGACCTGGAGGGCATGCTGGCCCCGGAGCAGCTGCACGGCCTTCACATGGAGTACGAGGCGAACCTCGAGCGCGCGCTGCGCGGCATCGTCACCGCCCAGCGCGGCTGCGCCATCACCCGGCTGCCGCACCGCCCGCCGGACGACGAGGAGCCCTTCAACTACTGGAAGCGCGCCCACGCCAACATCATTCACGCCCAGATGCGCATGCGCGAGGTCGTGGAGGTGCTGCTCGACTGGGAGCCGGGCAAGCGCGCCGAGGTCAGCGTCACCACCCGCCTCCACCGCGACGCCTTCTAGCGGATCGGCCCCCTGGCCAGCCCCAGATGTTGTGGTATGCTGCTGCGCGGTACCACCACTGGTGTAGTCCGCACGGGGAGCACTGAGCCGATTGCGCTGTCCACGCTGCAGCACGGACGGGACTCGGGTCATCGACTCGCGGGACCTGGAATCGGGGAGCACCATCCGCCGCCGTCGCGAGTGCGAGGCGTGCGCGTATCGCTTCACCACTTACGAGCGCCCCGAGGGGGCGCGGCTGACCGTCGTCAAGCGCGACGGCACCCGCCAGGAGTTCGACCGCACCAAGCTGCTGGGCGGCCTGCTGCGCGCGCTGGAGAAGCGGCCGGTGACCATCGCACGTGCCGAGCAGGCGGTGGACGACATCGAGAGCGCCCTGCGCGCGCGCGGCGAGCAGGAGGTCACCTCCAAGGAAATCGGCCGCCTGGCGACCGAGGCCCTGCGGGACATCGACCAGCTGGCCTACATCCGCTTCGCATCGGTCTACCAC